>DATDSK010000269.1:0-2930 GCA_035291325.1 Bdellovibrionota bacterium
ACCCGTCATTCCGGAGAGCTTGTTGTACATACGGAAGTAATTCTGGAACGTGATCGTCGCGAGCGTCTGGTTCTCGTTCTCGATCGTGACGCCTTCCTTGGCCTCGATGGCCTGGTGAAGTCCGTCGGACCAGCGCCGGCCCGGCATCAACCGGCCCGTGAACTCGTCGACGATCAGGACTTCGCCGTCTTTGACGACGTAGTCGACGTCCCGCTTGAAGAGCACCTGAGCCCGAAGCGCCTGGTTGACATGATGGAGTACCTCGATGTTCGACGGATCATAGAGATTCGCGATGCCGAGCCGCTTTTCCATCTTTTCGACACCGGCTTCGCTCAGGGAGGCGGTCTTCGATTTCTCATCGATCGTGTAGTCGGCTTCCTTGATCAGGCCTCCATCGGCAATGATCTGGCGATCGATTTTGTAATAAAGGTCGGTCGAGTCCTCGGTCGGTCCGCTGATGATGAGCGGGGTACGGGCTTCGTCGATCAGAATCGAGTCGACTTCGTCGACGATCGCGAAATTAAGCTCGCGCTGGACGTAGTCCTCAAGACGGAATTTCATGTTGTCGCGCAGATAGTCGAATCCGAATTCGTTATTCGTCCCGTAAGTGATGTCGCAGCCGTAGTTCTGCTGCCGCTGAACGTCATTCAGGCCGTGAACGATGATCCCGGTCGAGAGTCCGAGAAAGTTGTGGACCTGTCCCATCCAGCTCGCGTCGCGGCGGGCGAGATAATCGTTGACGGTGATGACGTGAACGCCTTTGCCGGTCAGGGCGTTGAGATAGCAGGGGAGGGTGGCGACGAGCGTCTTCCCTTCGCCCGTGCGCATTTCAGCGATCCGGCCGCGATGCAGGGTGACTCCGCCGATCATCTGGACGTCATAATGCCGCTGGCCGATCGTTCTCCAGGCGGCTTCGCGCACGACGGCGAACGCTTCGGGCAGAATCGCGTCGAGGGTTTCGCCGTTCGCGAGGCGCTGCTTGAACTCGGCCGTCTTGCCCTTGAGTTGCGCATCGGAGAGCGGCTTGATCGACGGCTCAAGCTGGTTGATCCGCGCGACGATCGGATTGATCGATTTCAATTCGCGTTCGTTCTGAGTACCAAAAATTTTCTTCGCAATGTTTTGAAGACGTTGCATAGCTTTTGTGCCTGACTTTAGCTTCGCCGGGCCTAAAATGCCATGGCTAATTCTCTAAAAGATAGGACAAAGGGTCGACTGGGGTGCCGTTAACGCGCACCTCATAGTGAACGTGTGGACCGGTGGATCTGCCGCTGCTTCCTAGCAGCGCAATCGAGTCGCCGCGACGCACTTTTTGGCCTTTGGTGACCAGGATCTTCTTGTTATGGCCGTACCAGGTTTCGACGCCATAGCCATGATTGATGATGATCGTCTGGCCGTAACCCGCTTTGGAATCGGCGAAGGCGATGATCCCATCCGCCGGCGCCTTGACTGATGTCCCTGGCCGGTTCGCGATGTCGAGACCCTCGTGCATCTTGACGCGCCCGCCATAGGGCGATCGGCGGACACCGAATCCCGAGGTAAAATATCCGACCGCCGGCTTTCGCATGGGAAGCGCGGCGAGAAAGGCTTTTTGATCGGCGAGCAATTCGTATTGATCCTGGAGCAGCTGTTCGACGTAGAGCGTTTCGCGATTCAAATCGGTGAAGACGTTATCAAGTTGATCGTATTCCTTGCGCAGCTGGACGGCTTCGGGATCACGGGAATCGCCGACCTCGGCGAGCGCTGCCTCCATGGCAGCCGGCGTCGCGCCCGCGGCCGGTCCTCCGATATTGGTGGCGGCGTCCGGCAGATTATTGTTCATGGTCTGGAGCAACCCGCTCCGGTCTTCGATGTTGGTGATGACTTTGAGCCGGGTCGCGAAGGTCTTCACGCGTTCCATCGTGCTTTCGATCGTGGTGATCTTGTTTTTGAAGACCTGGACCTGCTGCCGGAGGCGGCGATTTTCCATCTTGAGCTGCTTATTCTCGCCGATCTGGTTCATCACGTACCAGTAGTCAAAGACCATGATCGTTCCGATCAGGATCACGAAGGAAAGGCCGATCGCGGTACCCTTCAGGATCCAACCCGGAAGAACGATCTTCCGAACCCGTGAGGTTTTTTCCGGAATAATGAGGATCGTGTAAAACCGATTAGCCATTGTTCAATTCCCTAATACCTTCACGACGACGACCGTAATGTTATCGTCCCCGCCGTTTCCGTTGGCGGTTTCGATCAGTTCGTTGACCGCTCTTTTGGGGTCGTTCGAATCCATGACGAATTTGCGGACCGATTCCAGCATCCGTTTGTCCTCGACGAGCCCCGATAATCCGTCGGAGCAAATCAGGAACACGTCGCCCGGCTTGACATTCATTTCGTAAATCTCGACGTCAAGAATCGGTTCAAATCCCACGGAGCGGGTGATGACATTTTTCATCCGGTCTGTTCGGGCTTCCTCCCGCGTGATCAAACCCGCGCGCAGACGTTCCTGGACGAGGGAGTGGTCGCGCGTGACTTGCCAGACGGAATTCGGGGAAAAATAGTAGCAGCGGCTGTCGCCGACATGTCCGATCGTGAGCTGGCCGTCCTTGAAAAGCAGGGCTGTCGTCGTTGTTCCCATTCCTTCGAGGGAACTTTGTTCTGATGCACGTTTGTAGATTGCGATATTCGCCGCGCGGATGGCTTCGACCAGGAGAGTCCGGGCGTTCCAGTCCGGTAATTGAAAAGACTCGCTGACTTTGGCCGGTACCACGTCCACGACCATGGCGCTCGCGGTTTCTCCACCGCGGTGCCCGCCCATTCCGTCCGCAACGACAAAAAGCCCCATTTCCGGTAGGGCGATAAAACTGTCCTGATTCTGCGAACGTTTGCGTCCAATATCTGTCGCAAAGCCAACACTATAGTGCATGCCTATATTTAATATCCGTCATTAT
>DATDSK010000270.1:0-4197 GCA_035291325.1 Bdellovibrionota bacterium
GAATCGTTTTTGCTTTCACCTCGGCCATTATCTGGTTTATACGCTGGGTATGCAAAAATCGCCGAACCATGCCGCCATCGCCAAGAACATACGAAACATCCTGGCCCTGATCGGCGAAAACGATAAACGTGAAGGGCTCAAGGCCACGCCTGCCCGGTACGCTACAGCAATGGAATTTCTCACGGCCGGCTACCGGAAAGACGTCGATAAGATCGTGGGCAAGGCCCTCTTTTCCGCGCCATCGAACGACCTCGTCATCGTCCGTGATATCGAGCTTTTCTCTCTTTGCGAACACCACCTTTTGCCATTCTATGGCAAAGCGCACGTCGCCTACATTCCGAACGGCAAGATCATCGGCCTTTCGAAAATTCCGCGTATTGTCGACGTTTACGCCCGGAGACTCCAGGTTCAGGAACGCCTGACGGATCAGATCGCGAAAGAACTGATCCGGATTCTGAAGCCGTCCGGAATGGCGGTGATCATTGAAGCCTTTCACCTTTGCATGATGATGCGAGGCGTGGAAAAGCAAAACAGCTACACCATCACCAGCTCACTTCACGGAGACTTCAGGGATGACCCTCTGACGCGCAATGAACTTCTTCAGCTGCTCGGGGCTTTGGGAACGTCGCGCCGGAGCTGACCAAACGGATTCTTTCTATTTCCGGGGATTCGCTAGCGAAACCTGCCCGTTTTGCGAACCCCGACACGAATTCTTTTTCAAGAAGTTCACGCCAGGAACCCCAATTCTCGCCGCAACCAGACTCAGTTCGCAAATCTGCCATACGCGTCATGACGGACGGATCAAACCCGCATGGAGAAATCAGGCGAAAGGGGGCAAGATCGTTCACACAGTTGATCGCAATTCCATGATACGTGACCCAATGTTTGACGGCGATTCCGACCGATGCAAGCTTGCGTAAACTTCCCTCGCCATTTTCAACCCAGACTCCCGAGGCGTTCTCGCGTCGAACCCCTCTGATCCGCCACTTCGCGAGCGCCTCGATGGCGATTTCCTCGATAAGGCGGACAAATCCGGAAACATGTCGGGAAAAGGCGCCCCCATCGCCAAGTTTGCAAATAGGATAACAAATCAGCTGTCCGGGTCCGTGGTAAGTCAAATCCCCGCCGCGTTCGCTTTCCTCGAAATCGATGCCGTCCGGCCAGGCTGCGCGATTGGCAACCGGAAGATGGCGGCAAATACGTTCCTCCGAGAACTGCAGACCACGTCCGCGGGTCACCACCGGATCGTGCTCAAGAAACAGAATCGTGTCCGGGATACGATCCGCGGCACGATCCTCCACCAAACGAAGCTGGAGCTCCCGAACCTCCCGATAAGGAACGCTGCCATGCAACGACCAGAACCGCATTTTCGGCCTCAGGCTCGGGCACGTTCTCGGTGAGCTCTCGCGTCGCCCCTCGCGTCACTTTTATAAATGTGAATCGCGTGGCCGAGGGTCGCTTCGGCGGCCTCCATCAGCGCCTCGGGAAGGGACGGATGAGGATGAACCGTAAGTGCCAAATCCTCGACCTGAGCTCCCATTTCGATCGCAAGCGCCGGCTCCGAAATCAGATTCGAGGCCTCGGGCCCGACGATGTGCGCGCCAAGAAGTCTTCCCGTTCTGGCGTCACCTATCAGCTTGATAAAGCCCTCGCCTTCGCCGATGGAAAGCGCTCTCCCGTTCGCGATAAACGGAAAATGTCCGATTCTGATCTCAAAACCTTTTTCACGGGCCTCGACTTCGCTCAAACCGACGGTCGCGATCTCAGGGTCGGTAAAGATGACCGCTGGCATCGCGATCACGTCATAGCTGCTCTTCAGCCCGGCAATCGCTTCGGCAGCGATGATACCCTGCTTGGAACCCTTGTGCGCGAGCAGCGGCGGGCCGGCGATATCACCGATGGCGTAGATTTGCGAAACTTCCGTTTGCATCCGAGAATTCACGGCGAGAAATCCCCTTGAATCCGGCGCAAGCCCGGCCTTCTCGAGTTCCAGATGATCTGAATTCGGAATCCTCCCGACGGTGACCAAAACAGCCTCGACCGAAATCGACATTTCCACCACACCTTCGTCTGGAAGCGCTTGGGAAACCAGAACCGTACTTTCGTTCCCGGTATGCCGAACGCTTTTTACCTGAGTGTGAGTCATCACCTTGACTCCGCGTTTCTCGAGTTTTTTCCTGACCACTGCCGTGAGTTCGGGGTCTACTCCGCCCAGCAGATTCGGGAAAGCCTCGACCACAGTCACGTCCGTGCCGAGCTTGGCGAAAAAGGTCCCGAGTTCAAGACCGATGTAACCGCCGCCCACGCAAAGCATCGAGCGCGGTGCCTGCGTCACGTCTAACGCTCCGGAGCTATCGAGGATTCTCTTCTGATCGACATCAAACCCTGGCAAAGTGACCGGACGGGACCCGGTCGCGATAATGCATTGATTAAAGCTCATCCTGAACTGTCCGTCAGAGGTCGTGATTGCGAGCTCGCTCGGCCCCAAAAACTTCGCGGTACCCGCAACGATTTTGCAACCATTGGCTTTCAGCAGGGTTCCCACGCCGTTCGTCAATTTCTTCACGACGGAATTTTTCCACTTCATCAGTCTCGGGAGATCGAGCCGAGTGCCATCGACATCGATTCCCATTTCAGAAGCGCGGGAGATCTTTTCATAAAAAGATGCGGCGTGAATCAACACCTTCGAAGGAATACAGCCGCGATTCAGGCACACACCGCCGATCTCATCCTTATCGATGATGGTCACCTTTTTTCCGAGTTGTGCGAGGCGAATTGCCGAAACATACCCCGCAGGCCCGGCTCCTATTACAACGACATCAGCGGAAACATCTTGAGACACGCTCAACCTCCGATCAGGAAACGAGAAGCAGACTGGGATTCTCGATATATCGAACGAACAATTTCATGAATTCGGCCCCGATCGCGCCATCGACCACCCGGTGGTCGAGAGACAACGAGAAATAGGTCCGGTCGCGAATAACGACTTCCTCCCGTCCTTCGCTCTTTCTGACGACGGGCTGTCTAAAAATCTTGTTGAACCCGAGAATCGCGACTTCGGGATAGTTGATGACGGGCGTCGCGAAGAGCCCTCCGATCGATCCCACATTCGTAATCGTGATCGTCCCGCCATGAAAGTCATTGATATGGAGCTGTTTGCTTTTCGCCCGGCTTGCAAGATCCTGAAGTTCACGGGCAAGCGTCAGGATGGACTTGTGTTCAACATCCCTGATCACGGGCGCCGTAAGCCCTTCGGCGGTCTGGATCGAAATTCCGATATTGAAATAGTGTTTGTATACGAGTTCGCCCTTTTCCTCATCCAACGTGGAATTCAAAATCGGGAACTGCCGCAAGGCTTCGACCATCGACTTCATGACGAAAGGAAGATAGGTCACCTTCACTCCCTGTTTTTCGCCGATGTCCTTGGCGAGCATCCGCAATCTGACCAATTCCGTCGCGTCCGCCTCTTCGATGTAAGTGAAGTGCGCGGCATGATCCTTCGACAAACGCATTTTTTCGGAAATTTTCCTGCGCAGGCCCGCAAACGGGACGCGCTCTTCGGGAGATCGCGCTCGTTCTTGAACTTCGGGCGTCGAGGGTCCCGGCTCCGCTCCCGGAACGGCGGGCCCCGCAACGCTCAACTTGCGTCGAAAGGTTTCAGACGGCACCGTTCGCGAAGAAGATCGCCCCCCGGACGCGGCACGCTCGACATCCTCGTAAAGGATCCTGCCATTCGGACCGCTGCCTGAAACCGCGCTCAGTTCGATGCCCATCTCTCGCGCAAGTCGGCGAGTAGCGGGAGCCGCGGCGATGTGATCGGCGCGCCGAAGCGGTACGGCTCGGGCGGCGGCTTCCTTTTCGAAAGCTTCACCCCCGGTCTGTCCGCTTAGTTCGGCCGGCTGTTCTGGTTCCTGCCCGGCCGGACCCGCCGGGGACGCGATCGCGCCCGGCTCAAACGAGAGAAGCACCTCGTTCACTTTCACGGTTTGCCCCTCTTTGGCGCGAAGCTCGGTCACTTTCCCGTCAAAAGAGGCGGGAATCTCGACCGTTGCCTTGTCAGTCATGATTTCGCAGAGCGGACGATCGTGTTCGACCACCTCGCCCGGACGCACCAGCCACTTCACGAATTCGCCCTCATGGACGCCTTCGCCCAGCTCCGGAACACGGAATTCCATGCGACTATCCCTTCTGGTGTCA
>DATDSK010000271.1:0-22218 GCA_035291325.1 Bdellovibrionota bacterium
CGCGTGTTCGTTGCCGACGACCTCGCCGGACTTGTGAAGTTCCCAGGCCTTGCTTCGCCCCCTCGCGCAGGTGTCGCCTTCCTGCGAATGCCCGAACGCTTCATGAGCGAGAACTCCGGTGAGCACGGGACCGAAGAGGACCCGATACTTGCCGGGGGGAAGCCGTTCGGCTTTTTTCAGGGCTTTGAGATTTCGAAGCATGTCGACGATCTCGTCGTCGGTGATCCGAACCGTTTCGAGACCACCGAGGCCACCCATTCGGCAGAAGGTGCGATCAGCGCCCGACATGGTGATAATCATGAGCGAGAGCCGGTACAGGGCTTGTGACATATTGGTTTCACGGTCCACGAAGATGGATTCCTCGTACGAGAAATTCTGCCGCGTCATCACGAAGGTCAGGTCGTCTGGATTCAGGCCGACTTTCGGGGTAAGCTCCTTACAGCGGGACACAATCCCTTTTAGCTGCTCCAGACAGGAATTCCCGGGAATCGAGGAGGGGTCCTCGCTGTAGCGGATCCCGAAGTGGACAAAGGTGTCGGCTTGAACGTTATTGGGGATCTGCGAGGTGATTTCTTCGTCGAGGCCGGGTGAAAGCCGTTCAGACCATTTCGCGCCGTGATAAGCCCGCTTGACGGCGCCTTCGAAGGGCGCGCTGTTTTGGACCTTTTTGGCGAATTCGGTCGCGATGGTTTTCAGTGACTCGGGATCGACCTGGTCGCTTGCCTGCTCGTAGAGCGTGTAGCCGTCGTAGATCCTCAGTACGATTCCGGCGCTGATCTGATCGGACAGCTGACTTTGCTTCAGGTTGGCAAGAAACCCTTTCGACGCCTT
The DNA here is from genome assembly GCA_035291325.1 of Bdellovibrionota bacterium. Classification (GTDB taxonomy): domain Bacteria; phylum Bdellovibrionota; class UBA1018; order UBA1018; family UBA1018; genus XYD1-FULL-55-31. The sequence continues at coordinate 832 of DATDSK010000271.1, forward strand.
CCTTTCATAAAAAACAGACCCATACCAATCAGGTTTCTGTTCCAAAATCGGAATCAACGCGGAAAGCCTACCGCGAAGTTCGGTTAAATCGTCGGAAAGAGGGGCTCGGAAAACGGCGGATTTGGGGGTCATCGGAGTACCTTCCAACTGTCTAGTAACCGAACTTGTTCGAGAGCGCAATCAGTGAGGATATGTTAGTCTTTGCGCATGGGATCAGTATTTTTCAGTCGGCGGATGGCGATTATCCTTCTTATGGGTTTTTCATCCGGAATCCCGTTATCGCTGACGGGACCAACCCTCCAGGCCTGGATGAAAACGGAGAATGTGGATCTGACGAAGATCGGCCTGTTTTCTCTCGTGGGGCTTCCTTATGCTTTAAAATTTCTCTGGGCGCCGCTCATGGACCGCTTCTCTCTGCCTTTTCTGGGGCGCAGGGTGGGGTGGATTCTTTTAATGCAGATTCTGCTGTTTTTTTCGATAGCGGTCATGGGCTTTGTCAGCCCGGCGCAGTATTCGTGGACTGCCGCGATCATCGCGCTCTTTGTTTCATTTTTCAGTGCCAGCCAGGATATCGTTGTCGATGCGTATCGGACCGACTTGCTCGATAAGCACGAAATCGGTCCGGGCGCGTCTCTCTATGTCACGGGATACAGGGTTGCAATGCTCGTCTCCGGAGCGCTCGCTCTGATTATGGCGGACCACCTCCCCTGGCAGACCGTCTATCTGACGATGGCCGCGACGATGGGAGTCGGGATTTTGGCTTCACTCCTCGCGCCACTTTCCCGAGTTTCGGCTGCCGCCCCCAAAACGCTCGCTGAAGCGGTCGTGATGCCGCTGATGGAGTTTTTCAAAAGAAAGGGCGCTTACGAGATCATCGCGTTCGTCGTTCTGTATAAAATCGACGTGGTGCTCGCGACGGCGATTACCACGCCCTTTATTCTTGAAATGGGTTTTACAAAAACGGACATTGGCGCGGTCACGAAGGGCTTCGGGCTTGTCGCCACGATTCTGGGCACGTTGACCGGCGGGGCCTTGATGGTGCGGCTCGGCATGAAGCGTTCGCTTTGGACTTTCGGTATCACCCAGGCGTTTTCCGGGATGTCTTTCATGCTGCTCGCGCGATTGGGATACCATTATCCGATGATGGTGACGGCGATCGCCGCGGAAAACTTTTGCAGCGGAATGGGGAATGCCGCGTATTCCGGTTTTCTGATGAGTTTGTGCAACAAGCGGTTTTCGGCCACGCAGTTTGCGCTTCTAACGAGTCTGATGGCGGTGACCCGCGTGCTGGGAAGCTCGCCATCCGGCTATCTGGCGAAAACGATGGGATGGGAGCAGTACTTTCTGTTTGCGACGCTTGCCGCGATTCCGAGCCTCATACTGCTGACCCGCTACCCGAAATGGGCGCAGGCCAGCAGCGATTAAAGTTCGGGACTTCTCACTTCGCAAATGCCACGAAGAACCGCGTGATCCAGCTTGAGCCATGAACTGATCACGAATGTTTCACCCTCGGGATTGCCCGTCGGATAACTGAGGATTGGGGGAGTGGGGTTCGTCACGGTCGCGAAGCCCCGGACCAGCTGCGTTTTTCCGTCATGGCTGCTGAAATGGGTCGCGGGTCCGCCATAGACAGGCTGCTCATTGCACTGCACGTGGAGTTCATCCCTGCATACCGAAGGGTTGACCTGAGTTCCGGTCTCGGACGGTGTTACCTTGAAGTCGCAGAGCGCCGCGTGCGCCCTGCAAGAGACGCCCGGGGTCATTTTTCCGTCTGTCGTTCCGGTATAGCGGCACCGCAGATAATAGCGGCTGTCCTGCACGGCTTGCGCAGGACCAGCCGCTATCACCAGTGCCCCCAAAACCAGCAAAATCATTTTGTTCATCCCTATTCTCCTTGTGACGAGGGTTGGCGAGGTTCAAAGGCCAGCCAGCGGCTGTTTGCAAATGCCGTGCAGCCGCCCGGCGCCAAAACTGCGATTACGATGTCGAGGTGAGTTAGCGAAAAGATCGCACGAAAGAGACGATACCCGTTTTGAGTGCTCCAACGACTTGAAGAAGCCGGTCCGAGTAGGGATGATTCTGTCCGTCAATGATCAGGGGGTGAGTCGTCTTTGTGAGTGCGCGAAATTCCGCCGGATCGTTGTAAAAAAAACATTCGGCGTAGCAGGTCGTCGAATCGGTAATCCTGCGGCTGAGGTTCAGGTTGCGCGCGAACACTCCCGGAGCCACGCGTTTGACATTCGGTGACCCTCCGAAGCGGTCGAACGGGATGTCGAGTTTTCTGGAAATTTCGTTCACCACGGACTGGCTGAGCTGGATGGAGGCATCCCACGCGGTCGGGTTCAGGAGATGACGGGCAAAATAGCGGCGGTCCTCGCGGGTGGCGAATTCGGCGGGCGTAAAGGCGCCGGGCACATAAGCTTTCGTTCCGTTTGTGGCGAAATCCCGCGCCATCGTGTCAAAATGGATGACCAACGTGATGTCAGGAGCGAAATTCCGGATCAGATCTTTGCGAGCCGTGAGATCGGCGTTCAGAATGAAATACTGCGAACGCATGGACTCCGAGAAAATGGCCTTGACCTGATGGTGCGCGGCGAACGCGTTGTACAATTTGGGCCCGGGGGGAGCGATCGTGAGAAGATCGACGAACCAATCTTCGAGCGATCTCTTCCGGAACTCCTGAAGAGCATAGTCCCTGAGTGGAAACGTCTCATACTCAATTGATGTGACCGGGGCCAAGGTTCGCCGGGTCAGGAAGACCGTGGCGCCGAGCTTCACCAGTTCGCTTTCGAGCAGAAGCGCCGTTTGCAGGTTGATCAATCCCTCGCTGATGATCTTACCATCGGGGCCTTCGATGTATTTTTCGGTTCTGCGATCCCAGACGGGGCCGCCCATGTGCCCGGGATCAAGCGCGATACGGAGCCCGGCAAGGGGCCTGTCCTCGGGATTCATCGACGCGTCGAGAAGCCGGGCTTTGAGGTCCGTGAACTGCGCGTTTTCGGCGAGTCTGATTTTGAAATCCGAAACCTGCTTCGATGCGCGATCCCGAAAAACGGAAAGAACGTTCCAGGCGGCGTCCCAGAAACTGAAGTTCTGAAAGCCGCCGCTCAGATCAAGGAACGGGATCCGTTCCGCGATTCCGGCAGTCGTCTGGAGACCGTTCAAATCGTCGAGCAGGGGCTGCGAGTCGGGTTCGTCCGGCACTCCGAAGTGCTGAAGCACGGCTTGTGTTCTGGCGAAAGCCTCCCGCGCGTTTATGGAGCGAGCCCTGCTCTTCGACAGGTCGCCGCCTCTTTCGACGGAGCGTGAAGGGAGATCAGGAGAGGCAACGGCAAGAACGGGCGCGAGGAGGAATAAGCTGAGCCAGTTTCGCGATAGCCCGAGATTCATGATCACTTTTGTTCGGGAGTACCCGTGTTTTCACCCTGAGCGGAATCAGCTGGCTTGGCGGCTTCCGAAACGGGGAGCGGCTTCGGTAACGAGCCGGACAGAGGCTTGGGCAGCCTCGCGCCGGCACTCGGTCCGCCTGGTGCTGCTGGTCCGCGGGGTCCTTGAGAGCTTCGCGGGTCTCTCGGTCTGCCTCCCGGGCCGCCCGCGTTGCGCTCATCGCGACGACCCGGTTCACCCTGGCGGTCTCGGCGATGCCCGCCGCGTTTTTTTCCGTCTCTCCCGCCCTTGCCTCCCTTGCCGTCCCGGTGCCCGCGCCCGTGACGTTCCGGGTGAGGCGGGTTGATCGGCGCGTAATATTCGGGGCGGTAGTAATGATCACCGATTTGAATCGCGCCGCCAGGCGCGTTTTCACCTTCTGCGAGAGACAGGACCACAACCCGTTTCAGATCATTCATCCGACCGGAAACGGCCCGCACGGCGTTCAGCATGAACGTGAGCTTGTCTCCCTCGAGTTTCATGCCCTCCTTGAAGGCGTCACTCGTGGCCTGCGGGAGCTCTTCAGCGGTTTTGCCCGATTTCGAGAGCTCATCCTGGATCTTCGCGGCGTTCTTTATGTTCACGGCCGCGTATTCGGTGATCGTTTTCATGTGTGCCTCGGTCGCTTTCAGAGCTTAAGACAACGTCCGTCGGTTTCCGCCGTCGCAAGCTGTTTTCGACGGCCTAAAGCCGTTGGTCCGCTAGGTTCCTACAGGAACTTGGCCGAAATGAATACGTTGAACTGAGCCGCCTTCAGCTGCGTGCTCGTATAGCCGCTGATGTAGGGGTTCAGGGTCAACTTTTTCGAAACGTCCCAGTTCACGCCGAACGAGTAGTCGGCAGGGGTGTCCGTGCTCAGGTTGAAGAGGTTCCCATCCCGGAGCAGGTGGTTGGAGTACATTTCGTATCCGGCGACCGCCGAAACCGTTGGGCTTATTTTGTAAGTGACGCTTGGTGAGAGGTAAAGTTCGAGGTCTTTACCCGATTGTGCCTCAGCCGTGAATGTTCTGCCGCGGATGAAAGTCGCGGCGCCGATCGTCCAGCGCGTATCCGGAATTCCATATTCCAGATATTGGGTCGAACGAACGGCGGAGGTGATTCCCGCCTTGTCTGATGCCGTCGTTACGGGGAGATAGATCCTCAGGTCTGCCGCGAGATTCAGTGTGCCGCGATTTAAAAGGTTCGCGTGCATGAACCGGAGGTACGGGTCTTTCATCAGATAATCCTGACCGCCGACCGGATAGTAGTTGAACGGAACGCCAACGGAGGCCGTCAGGTCGGAGTTCACTTTGTAGCCGCCGTAAATAACGCTATCAAAGACCTGCTTATCTTCCGAAAGTGAGCCGTCGACGTTAGGCGTAAAAGCGCATGGGTGCGCAAGCGAGGGACCAAGGTAGTAGCCGGCATAACTCAAGGTGAGCTTGTCGAGTATTCGTGAGGGCGCTTGGGTTGTCGACGTTCCGGTTGTTGTTGCCGCAATGGCAGCGGTTGACATCAATCCAGTCGCGAGCGCCGCGAAGATCGTCAGGGAAAACTTCATTCTCATAAAATTTCTCTCCGTTCAGGTTTTGGCATTTGCGCGCCATAGCGGAATAGCAAGTCGTCTGCCACGCGTTAAATCCTACACTCGAGCAAATATGTCAACAAAGTTTTGGAGAAAAGGCTTTGATCTCGGGAACATAAAAATCTGAGTGTTTCCGACGGTTTTGTCTGTTGTACTGGACGGAGAGATCTTCCGACGCCTAGTATAAAGACGGCGGGACAATATGGCCCCAATATTTTTCAACGCTTCTATCCTTGACTGGTCAGACCCTTTGGCAGAAAAGTGGCCGTTCAATCTATGATCTTTAGCAAAGTGAAGCGATTCCTCGTCGGGGAACCCCTCTCCAGCCATATGGTCGAAGAGGAGCGTATCAGCAAAATGAAAGCGCTCGCGGTTCTTTCGTCGGACGCGCTTTCGTCCGTGGCATACGCCACCGAAGAAATTTTGATTCCTCTCGCCGCATTCGCCGCCGCGGCGGTCGCGTGGTCCATGCCGATCGCGCTCGGGATCGGCGTTCTGCTCGTTATTCTGACGGTTTCTTATCGCCAAATCATTGATGCGTACCCGAATGGCGGCGGTGCTTATATCGTCGCGAAAGAAAACCTGGGCACTTACTACGGCCTGATCGCGGGTGCGGCGCTGTTGATCGATTATATTCTCACTGTCTCGGTGTCGGTCGCATCGGGGGTTGAAAATATCGCGTCAGCGTTTCCGATACTGCTTCCACACAAAGAGTCGGTCGGAACGCTGATCATCCTGGTGATCGCTCTTTTCAATCTCCGGGGATTGCGAGAGTCGGCCAGTATCTTCGCGCTTCCAACGTACATTTTTATCTTTTCCTTGTTGACCCTTATTGTTGTCGGGACGTGGAGAGTAGCCACGGGCGAGGTCCCGCCGGCGGCTCCCATTATTCATGAGGTTTACCCGGCAGTTCCGCTTTTCCTGATCCTTCGGGCTTTTTCGTCGGGGTGCGCGGCCTTGACCGGTATCGAGGCGATCTCCAACGGAATTTCGCTTTTCAGGGTTCCGTCGACGAGGAACGCGAAGATCACGATGGCCTGGATGGCGGGCATTCTCGGTTCGTTCTTTCTCGGGGTCACACTCCTGGCGCATGTTTACGGCATCATGCCTCACCACGGGGAAACGGCTATTTCAAACCTGGCCCGTACCGTCTTTGGCGGGACGGCGATGTACTACGTCATGCAGGTCGCGACGGCCATGATTTTGATTTTGGCCGCCAATACCAGTTACGCGGGCTTTCCGCGACTTGCTTCGCTTTTGGCCAAAGACCGCTTTCTTCCCCGTCAGCTGGCAAGCCTCGGTGACCGGCTGGTATTTTCGAACGGAATCGCCGGTCTGAGCTTCGTCGCGATCGGACTGATTATCTTTTTTAAAGGTGAAACACACCGGCTGATCCCTCTTTATGCGGTCGGCGTTTTCCTCTCCTTTACCCTTTCGCAAGCCGGAATGGTCGCGCACCACCTCCGCGAAAGGGCGCCCGGCTGGGTTCGCTCCCTTTCGGTAAACTTCCTGGGCACCGTCGCGACCTTCATCGCGGTAATGGTCATTGGCTACACCAAATTCGCGACCGGCGCCTGGATGGTCGTGTTGCTGATTCCGCTGATGGTATTCATTTTTACCCGGATCCACAGCCATTATATCGGTGTCGGAAAAGAACTTTCACTCCTGGGGGTCACTCCGCCGGGGAAGCTTGAACCGATCAAACATACCGTGATCGTGCCGATCTCGGGAATTCACCGCGGGGTCATCGATGCCCTTCGGTATGCGCTTTCCATTTCGAGTGACGTTCGGGCCTGTTATATCGCGATCGACCCTGAAGCCACGGAACGCATGAAGGTGGAATGGCAAAAGTGGGCCCGCGAAATTCCGTTTGTCGTTTTGAAATCGCCTTACCGTTCGGTGGTGCGTCCGTTACTGCAGTATATCGACGACGTGGAACAGACCACTCACGCGGACATGATGACGGTCCTCATCCCCGAGTTTGTCACGGCGAAGTGGCGTCACCAGATTCTGCATAATCAGACCGCGTTCCTGATCAGAACCGCCTTGATGTTCCGGCCACGCAAAGTCGTGACGAGCGTGCGATATCATCTGAGGGAAACCTAGCTTATTTCGGGCCCGACAGGTCGAGCGATATTTTCAGAATGGAAACCAGAAGAACCGCCGCCGCGACGATCTGCACCGTGCTCAAAGGCGTATTCAGGTAGACCGTGTTCAATACGACCGCGCTTACGGGAAAGATGAGCTCGACGAACGTCGTTACGGTGGCGGGCGTGCGCGCGAGTCCCGCATAATAGGCGAGCATCGCGGTGAGGCCTGGAACGAGGCTCATGTAGAGCAGCGCACCCCAGATCGGCTTCGTGCCCAGGGTCTCCCATGGAATGGAAATCTGCGCGGAACCGACGAGAGCCCCGGCCGTTGCAAGTCCGAAAACATAACGCCAGAAGGTCGCTATGCTTGAAGGCGTGCGACGGAGGAGAATTTTCCCGAGAATCGTCGCGACGGCCCACAGGGCGGCGGCGGTGAAGGCGTAAAGAACCCCGATCGAGCGGATATCGAACGCTCCGGACAAGAAGCTGAAGTTGAGATCGGGAAAGCTCAGGCCGATGCCTGCCAGGATCGCGAGCGCCGCCCAGAAGAAGAAACGCGCGGGAGGGTGTTCTCCAAGAACGAGATACGCGATCACGACGACCATCACGGGTTGGAGCTTTTGAAGCAGGATCGTGACAGACGGATTGATGTATTGAAAGCTTGCGGTGAACAGAATCGTCGCGATTGCCGAACCTCCCGCTCCGATAACGAAAGCGGCGAGCCACTCGGCGACGCTGAGGCGGGTGTAATCCTTCCCGTGCCTCAGACGGATCCATGGAAAAAGAACCAGAACGGCGAGCAGGTGCTCCAGGAATACGATGAGCGCCGGATTGAGTGAAGAAACCGTCGGAAACCGAAATACGGAATCGCTGGCCCAGAGAATTGCCGCGACCGCGATGAAAAAGGGACCAATCAGCTTAGCGACCATGATGCGTTCTCCACCATTCCGTGAAATTGAACAGGGCCTGTTTCGAAATCGCGCCGCGGCTTTCTTCCCGCTTCAATTTTTCCAGACCCGCGAAAAGTCCGGCATGGAATAACCCGAAGTGCACATTCGACGGTTGATAACCTTTGGGGTCGGATCCGGTCACATGGCGGAGAAGCGCACCGAGGGCGGTATTGCCCGGGGGGGCTTCGTGAGCGAGTCCGGAGATCCGTTGAGCAATGAATATTGCAGCGAGGAGACCGCAGGCGGCGGACTCCAGATATCCTTCGACTCCCGTCAATTGCCCGGCCAGGTACACCTTCGGGTGGCCGCGAAGCGAAAGGTCGGCATGAAGAACTTTTGGGGCACAAACATAGGTGTTTCGGTGTATCGAGCCAAGCCGAAGAAATTCGGCGCGACTGAGCGCCGGGATCAGGCGAAATACCCTGGATTGTTCCTGATATTTCAACTTTGTTTGAAATCCGACAAGATTGTAGGCGGTTTTGGCCTCGTTCTCGGGACGGAGCTGGACAACGGCGAAGGGTTGCTTCCCGGTTCGGGGGTCAATCAGTCCGACGGGCTTCATCGGTCCGAATCGAAGCGTGTCGCGCCCCGTGGCCGCGATGGCTTCAATCGGTTGGCAGCCTTGGAAGAAGATCTCTTTTTCGAAAGCCCTGGGCGGAACTTTTTCGGCCGCGGTGATCGCGTCCATAAAAACGGAATATTCCCCTTCGTTCATGGGGCAGTTCAGGTAAGCCTCTTCCCCGCCTTTGTCGTAACGGTTCGCGACGAACGCGCGGTCGAGATCGATCGTGGACTGATCCACAATCGGGGCAATCGCGTCATAAAAATACAGATCATCCGAGTCCGTTGCGTTCCCGAGCCATTTGACGATCGGTTCCGAGCTCAGGGGACCGGTCGCGAGAAGGGTGATCCCGTCTTGCACGGGCGCTTTGATCTCTTCATGAATACAAGTAATGTTTGGATGAGATCGCAGGGATCGCGTGATCATTCCAGAAAATTTTTCACGATCAACGGCCAGCGCCTCGCCAGCCGCGACAGCGGCTTCAGTGGCGGCCCGGAGAACCAACGATTCCGTAACCGCCATTTCTGCCTTGAGCATTCCCGGCGCTGAAGTGGGGGATTTGGATTTCAGTGAATTACTGCAGACGAGTTCACCGAAACCGCCCGTATGATGGGCTGGCGTCATCTTTGCCGGACGCATCTCGTGCACGATGACCGGGATTCCGCGTTCGGCGAGAAAATAGGCGGCTTCACTGCCCGCGAGGCCCGCGCCGACGATGTGAACCTTTGTTGACATGCTGCTCCTTTATCACAGGACTGAAGCCCATTACACTAGTAGTGATGGAACTCGATCAGGCGGTTCTCGCATTCTTGGAATACCTCGCGAAGGAACGCCGTTATAGCGCCAATACGATCCGTGCGTACGAAGTCGACTTGGGTCAGTGGATCGCTCATTTAAAGGAAAAGCAGGGGTTCCTGACGACGGAGTCTTTGAGTCAGGCTCTGGAGGCCTTGCATCTTCGGTTTTACCTTGCGAGCTTGTACGACACTCATGAACGTTCATCCTTGTGTCGGCGTCTTTCGGCGATTCGGTCGTTTCTCAGGTACTTGAAAATGAAGGAATGGGTGAAACGAGATATCGGAATTCTTGTTCCGACTCCGCGGACTAAACGGCCGCTGCCCCGGTTCTTGAAAATCGAAGAAATCGCTGAATTGATCGAGGCTCCCGATGTTCTTACGCAACTCGGACGTCGTGATCGGGCGATATTTGAAGTTCTTTATGGATCCGGGTTACGAGTGAGTGAACTGGTCGGACTTGATTTTGATGACGTGGATTTGTCCGCCGGCTGGGTTCGTGTCATGGGGAAGGGCTCAAAAGAAAGAACGGTTCCTTTTGGGACGCCCGCCAAACAGGCGTTAATGCTTTATCTCGAGGACCGCAAGAATCGAGGCGCTGTCCGCGAAGCGGGATCGGATAGACGGCCTCTTTTCGTCAACTTTCAAGGAACGAGACTGACGGCAAGAAGTGTGGCGCGCATTTTGTCAAAACACCTCGTGCGGATTGCTTCGGCGAAAACACTCTCGCCTCACGGCCTTCGGCACAGTTTTGCCACCCACCTGCTGGCTGCCGGAGCCGACTTGAGGACAATTCAGGAGCTTCTGGGACACGCTCGGCTTTCGACTACCCAGCGGTATACTCACGTCGACCTCGGAGTACTGATGGACGAGTACCGGAACGCTCATCCCTTGAATAAGAAATAGATCTTGGTTTCCATGAGCTGGCTTTGCTAATATTATTTTGAAATGGATAGGCTTGTTGATTTTCTGCTGAACTTTTACGGCCCGACGCCCTACATGCTCGTCTTCGCGATCCTGATTGGCTGCGGTCTCGGTGTCCCGCTTCCCGAAGACATCATCCTTTTTGCGGCCGGGCTCCTGTCCTATTACGGCCTGACTCAGCTGTGGGTCATGATTGTTATTGCCATGGCCGGCGTGTTGATCGGGGATTCCACGATCTTCTTTCTTGGTGCGGTATACGGGCGAAAACTGACGAAAAAGTGGTTTTTTCACAAGATTCTCCCGGATGAGAGACTTCAGGCTGTCCGGCAGAAATTCCATCAACGTGGAAACAAGCTCATTTTCGCCGCCCGGTTCATGCCCGGTCTTCGTGCCCCTATTTTCTTTTCGGCCGGAACGCTCCATTTGCCCTACAGGGTTTTTCTGTTTTACGATGGCATGGCGGCGCTGATCAGTGTGCCGGCCATTATCGGGGCGGTTTACTATTTCGGAGACCAGCTCGATTATGTGGTCCGGGTGATTCAACATATCGAGCACGGAATTTTGCTCGTGATCGTTGTCGCGGTACTGGCTATTCTCGGAAAGTGGTACCTTACGCACAGAAGATTAAGACGAGTTTAGCGGATTAAGAATATGGGACGGATCAGCGCAATTGCATCATGGGTTATCTTCTTTGCGGCACATGGAACCCTGCTTGGGTGTCAGGGCTCCCGGGCCGGACCGCCGCAGGTATTCGAAAATCTGGGTTCGCGGTTAAAGAGCCCGGCTGAATCTTTTTTTCAAGGCGAGCAACGCATTCGCACGTGGTGCCAGGATGTGAGTGGCGCGATCGGGAACCTGAAATGGGATCTTGATCCGTGCGATGGCATCGAGTGGGTTGAGGCGGGGACCTCGGTTCAGGGTCGTCCTCTTGTCTACACGCAGTTCGGTAAACCGGACGCGCAGAATACGACGCTGATCCTTTCGACAATTCATGGCGACGAGGTCACGCCCCTTTATCTCGCGATTCAGATCGCCAACTGGATGAGGGATCATCGCGCGGAACTGACCGACTCCAGGGTGGTGATCGCCCCGCTTGTGAACCCCGACAGCTTTTTCAGGACTCCGCGTACGCGTGTGAACGCCCGAGGAGTTGATGTGAACCGCAACTTCGAAACTCGTGACTGGCATTCGCGCGCTTTGCAGACCTGGAAAAAGAGATTCAGGTCCGATCCGCGCAGATTCCCGGGCTCGGCGCCCCGCTCCGAGCCTGAAACGATTTTTCAGGAAGAGCTGATCAAGAAAATCAAACCGAATAAAATTCTTTCAATTCACGCGCCTTTGAATTTTCTGGATTACGACGGACCGACCAAGCTTGCACTCGCGAAATTTCCGTCTGATTACGTTCGCGAGTGCCTGAAGCTGCGGGCTCGCGTAAAAGCGGTTTCAGGCGGGTTTTTCCCAGGATCCCTCGGCAATTATGCCGGACAGGAGCTTGGGATTCCCACGTTGACGCTGGAGCTTCCCTCGGCGAACCCGAGGAAGGCAGATCAATATTGGCGGCATTTCAGCACGGGCATCCGCACGATGATTGAGTTCGTGGTCCCGAACTATGCTTCGAACCTGATTTCGAATACCGGAACCTGAGATGCCTTGTGACGGCCGTTGTCCGGGCTGCTCCCATCGGGGCTGGGATCGACTTCGGAGCGAAAAGCAGAAATTCGATTGGGTTTCAGCTCAGTTCGTCTCGTGCTTTGAAGGGGCGATCGAGGCACTCCGGACCGTTCGAACCGAATCAGAACGCTGGGGATATCGTCAAAAAGTCTGCCTGCGCGCGGCTTGGGACGGAAGTTCCTGGGCTTTTGGCTTTCGGCTTCGTTCGGAACTTCCCGGAAAATTCGAATTCCTGCCCATTCGGGGTTGTCCGGTGCACTGCGAACGGATCAATCGGTCGGTTGAGCTTCTGGAGCGCGTTCTCCCGTTACCGGAGCTCCTTCCGCTCGTATTCCTGGTTCTTTCGGGGACTTTGCTCACGTTCGTCGTGAAGTCGAGAAATCTTGCCCAGCCCGCGCGCGCGGCGCTCCTCGCGGCCACCGGTGATCTTGCCCGACTGGGTATAACCGGGGTCTATGTAAACCTGAATCCTTCGGCCGGGAATCGCGTTTTTTCGTCGCACGGCTGGGAGAAACTTTGGGGAGAGGATCGTGGCGTCGCCGAAGTCAGGAGCGGTAAGCTTTCAGAGCCGCTCAGGGTATCCTATGGACCGTCGAGCTTTCAGCAGCTCCTGGGTGAATTGTACGCCGACGCCTTGAATGAAATCCGCGATTTCTTTTTGCCCGGGCAGCAGGACTCGATCGTTGATGCATATTCCGGGGTGGGGACTTCCATGCTCCTCTGGCGCGCGGCACGTGCGCGTTTTCTCGGAATCGAGCTCAGTGGCGAGGCCGTGCGCTGTGCTGAGATCAATTTGGGGGCTGGCGCCTGTCTTCAGGGTCGAGTGTCGGATCGACTGCCTCAAATCGATCAGTGGCTCGCGGGTCGCGATTTCAAGCTCTTCGTCAACCCTCCTCGCGGGGGGTTGGAACGTGAAGTGCTGGCTTGGACTGTCGCGCGGCGACCGGCGAAAGTGGCCTATCTCTCCTGCAATGCGCGAACGCAAACAAGGGACCTATCCCTCTTGACCGGGGAAGGTTATGCTATCCGAAGGATCATTCCATATGATTTCTTTCCGCAAACTCATCACGTCGAATCGCTTGTTCTCCTGGAACGCCGTGTACTCAATTCCGATTCTGACGAGCGTAGTGCTTCTCGTACACGGGCTCTATCTGGGGCTGACGGATGATGAGGCTTATTACTGGGTGCTCGCGCAAAGGCCGGCCCTTGGCTATGCCTATCATCCGCCGGCGGTAGCCTGGGTGATTGCGCTCGCACAGGCGATCCTGTCGCCTTTCTTCGGAGCTCATTCGGTATGGGTGGTTCGGCTTCCTTCGGCCCTTGGCGCGGGGGGGATTCTGTATCTCGCGTTGAACTGGGTCAGGCGCGCGGGGGGCGCGTCGGATCGCCTTCCGGTAGCGGGGGTCCTGCTTCTTTCATTCGCCGGCTTTTTCGGTCTGGCCTGGATGATGGTTCCGGATATTCCGCTTTTTCTGGCGTGGACTTTGGCGTTCTCGGTGACGTGGAACCTGTGCTTCGAAAAAGAATGCGCGAAGCGGGAATATTTCTGGCTTGGTTTTGCCGTCATGTTTCTGATCTTGTCGAAGTATTCGGGGGTGCTGGCGGCATTGTCAGCGGCGGGTTGCCTTTTGATATGGGCTCCTCGCGCACGGTTCTGGCGCGGAGCGGGGGCGATCGCGGCCGGGGCGTTTGCGGCACTGCTTCCGATCGTCATCTGGAACGCGACACACGAATGGACATCGATCCTTTATCAGATCAGCGAAAGACATCAGGGCGGCAATCTGTCGCTTGTGCGGTACGCCCGATTCTGGGCAATCGAAGCGCTTGTCGCGGGTCCCTGCCTGCTGATCTATGGCGCGAGAGTGTTTCGGCGCGCTTTTCGTTCGTCGAGTGGAACTGAGACCCCTGCGCGGGAACTCGAAACGAGAGTCGGACGGTTCGCGCTTCTTTGGGCCGGACCTGGAGCCCTGGTCTTTTTGCTGCAGCCGCTTTGGGCTGATTTCAAGCCCCACTGGGCTTTTGTTGTCTGGTGGCCCATTTTCTTGATACTCGCCTGGGCCGTCGGTCGTGGTCGGGATCTGAAATGGGCTCGTATTCAGATGCTTTATGGCCTTCCCCTGGTGGCTTTTATCCTGCTCAGCTGTCACCTGCCGATGGGTGGTCTGTTGATGAAGGATCCCCGCCTGGATGTCACCAACGATCTTTACGGCTGGAGCGAGCTACGTGAGTTTATCGGGACCAAGCTGCCCGATGAACAAAAGCTTCCGATTATCGGTTCGCGATATCAGACCGCTGCACAAGCGGCGTTCGCGATCGGGCAGGGCGGGAAGGCGAGTCTCCTGCCGCTGGATCTGAAGGCCAAAGACGAATGGCCGGATCTCGGAATTTCTCTCGGAGTAGGGCCCGAGTGGCCGCGTCTCACGTCGCCGGTGCTCTTCGTCTCGGATAACCGCTATGATTCGGGACCCGCGTTTCCGGGCGCCCAGTGCCGGAAGCTTGCAAGACTTGAGAAGAAGCGCTGGATCTATCTGGCTAAGTGGATCGACGTTTGGCGGTGCGAGCCTGGTGTCTAGCCGCCTTGATCCAGGAGAGAAGTTCGTCGTCGATTTCGCTGGCTTTCGATATCAGGACCTTGTGTGTCACTGACTTCGGCCGTTTCGCGAGTTTGAGCCGCGGCGATTTGAGCGCTGCCTTATGAAGGCCAAGGCCGACCTGAAGCCCTCGCGCTGTGATCTGGATCATTCCGATCGTGGGTTTCGCGTCACCATTGCATCCGAGCGCGATGGATTTTCGATAAACGGCGAGTTCGACCCCGGGAATGTAACTGAAGCGGGCGACGAGGCGTTGAAAAAGAGGCAGCCATTTGGCTTTTTTTCCGGAAAACAGGCTCCTCAAAGAAGAGCGCGAGGTTCGTTCGTTCGAGTCACTCACGATGCAATCCAAGTTGTGCGCCCGCTGGCGCGGTTATGGCCTCGTGTTGCTGGAGACTAGCTGAACGAGGTCGTTCCGGATCCATGGAAGATTCTGGGGAAGATTCTGGGGCAAATTCTGGGCTCCCTGGGCTTGTTTGCTGTCCATGGTCTTCTTAGGAGCTATCTTAAACCATTCATTCTTCCATTCCACAACAGCATATTGCATGCCCGGGTCGGCAATACCCATGACCGGGTATTTGAGCCCAGGGCCTGTGTGCAATTTTGAATTCGGAACCTTGATCGTCACGATGATTTCTGGTCCGGTGACGGCAATCGCTGGACTTCGGACAGGTGCCATCGCGTTTTGATGTACTTGATCGCTGATCACTGCCGGTGAACGGTCGACCGCTTGTGAAATCAGTGTCGGAGCCCGAACAACCTCATTAGCAGGGGCTGGGGCCGCGGCCGCGTTGGTTGTTGCGGCGGGACGGATCGAATGCGAAGCACGCGAATCGGCCACGGCGGTGGCGCGAGCTTTCTTCCAAAGCGCCTGGCCCTGGCTGAAGAGATACATGCCCGAAGCCACCGCGAGCGTTCCGGTCACTCCGATGGCGACAGGAAGAAATTTTGAGTGACGAGCTCGCGACGGAAGCTCCGGCAAGGGCCTTGGGAGATCTGAGGAGTTCAGCAAATTTTGGGCAACGGCATTGGCGTTAGCGGAAGCCCCGGCCGCTTGAGCAGCGTCATTCGTGATCGCGGAGCGCTGGGTTGCCGGCTTAATGGTCGGCCTGTTCATCAATTTTTCAAGGTTTTGGGTGGCTCCCTGGCTCAGCACCGGCGTCTCGGTCGCTTCCGGGAGAAGGACATTTTCTCCAGCGGGCGCTTTGTCGACCTTGATCAGGTTGACTTCAGATCGTCGAATCAGCGCGAATCCGCCACATTTGTAACAACGCGAAAACGACCATCCCGATCCCAGTTTTTCATCGGACAAAGCGAGATTTATACCGCAGTGAGGACAGCTCCAGCGCATGGTTCAGGTCTCCTTACCATAAGCGTCCCAAGACCAAAGGCTGGAGTCAATGGGCAGAAGTTACCGGGGCAGTGAGTGTCAAGGACTTGGCGGATTTGAGGACGAGTTCTGCGCGGGCGCGGCTTCGATCGCTTTTTCGGGAAAGGGAATGGAATCGACAGTGGGCTGGAGGATTCTGATGACGACGCGACGGTTTTTGGCCAGGGAATCCTCGTCCCAGGCGCCAGCCGGAGTTCTCGACGGCACCTGCGGGTGGGTGTCCGCATAGCCAATGGCGGTCAGGTGATCGGAGGTGAAGCCCCGCTCGAGGAACATCCGGATTACCCGCGCGGCGCGCGCCCCTGAAAGCTCCCAGTTTGAAGGATAAACGCCGCCGGTAATCGGGCGGCTGTCGGTGTGGCCTTCGACAACAATCCGGTATTCCTTCTTTTCCTGTGTTTGCCGGGCCGAAAGAGTACTGATCAAGCTCTCCAGGACCTTCTTGCCCTCGGGCTTCACGTCGCTTCCGAGGGTATCGAAAAAGACGGTGGACTGAAAAGCAATCGAAACGCCACTGGGATCGGATTTGATCAGGGCTCCTTTGAGGGTGCCTGATTCCTCAAGAACGCGGGTAACGAAACTGGCGAGCTCTTGTGTCGGCGAGCTGTATTCCCCGCCAAACTGTTTCGCGATCTCCGCTTTCATGGATTCATATTTCGGTTCATCGAGACTGGCCATGCTGAAGAGCATGATGAAGAACCCGCAGAGCAGGGTCATCATATCCGCGTACGAAACCAGCCAGTTTGATTCGTCGTGAACAGGCGGACCTTTGGGCGCTTCGGGCTCCCGTTTCGGTTCTTCGTGTTTGACGACCTTGAGAAAATTCTTCATATCTAAGCCGCAGCCTTGCGAACCACGCGATCTTTTGGCAGCAAGAACGAATTCAGACTTTCACGCATGGTCACCGGATTGACCTGTTTCTTCAGCAGCACCGCGCCTTCGACGATCAATCGGCGCAGCGCGATTTCCTCTTCGGTACGGCCGGTGAGGTTCTCGGCGATCGGCAAGAAAACGAGATTCGCGAGCGCGATTCCGTAAAGAGTTCCTACGAGGCCGATCGACATTGCCGGACCGATCAGTTTCTGGCTCTCGGGTTGACCAATCTTCTGCAGGAGCGCGATCATGCCGAGGGTCGTGGCCAAGAGGCCGAACGCGGGTGGGAACCGGCCGATTGCGCGAAACATATTCGCCTCGTGCATGAACCTGGCTTCGATGGTTTTGATGCGTTGTTCGAGCGCATTACGGACTTCGGCTTCGGTCAGAACTCCGGTCACCACGAGCGAAACGGCTTCGCGCAAAAATTCGTTTTTGATTCCCGGCAGTACTTCATTGAGCGCGGAAACGCCGAGGCTCGCCTTTTTGTTCAACTCGAGCAGCTGCGAAATCGTGCCCTGGAAATCCGCTTTGTGACGCCCGAGAACCCGCATGATGAAGACTTTGACGAGCGCAAGGACCTCACCGAGGGGAAACCCGATGCTCGCCGCGGCGGCGGTTCCTCCGATCACGATCAAAAGGCCTTCCGGTTGAAGGAAAAATCTCAGGTCCGTGGTGGCCGCGTGCATCGCCGCGTACATGACGTAAATGCCGCCCAAAAGGCCGATAAAAGATGAGAAGTTCATTACGCCGCCTCCTTCTTGAATGCCGCTTTCCAAAGCTGATACTGGCTGATCACGTAATTGTCATCGAGCTCCCGAAGGCGCGTGACGATCGTGTGAATACAGCTTTCGTAAAATCTGAGTTTCAGGTCCTTCGATGCCGCGAGAAAACCCTGAAACTGATCCTTTGAGATATAGAAGAGCTGACAATTCGTCAGCGCTCTGACCGTGGCCGAGCGGGGATTGTCATCCACCAGGGACATCTCGCCAAAAAAATTCCCGTGGCGAAGCTGGCCCACGTCGTAGGGCTCGCCGGTCAATTTGTTGTTCTTGAAAATCCCGACCACCCCTTCGACGATGAAATAAAGCCCCCACGAGAGTTCGCCTTCAATGACGATATTGGCGTGCTCTTCGTACGTCGCCGCTGAACCGAGCTGGATCAGCTGGGTGAGTTCCGCTTCGGTCAGGCTCTGAAGGAGCCGGACCTCTTTTAACATCGCCGCTGCTGGTTTTACGATGCCTACCATCCTGCCACCTTCTTAAGATTCGTTACGGTTTTATCCCCGCCTGAAGGGTTCGGAACGGGTTGAACGAAACCCGAATCCCCAGCGCTGTCCGCGAACATGCGTTCATTCGTCTCGACGAGGTTGATCAGCCCTTCGTTGGTCATCAGCTTCATCCTGTTCAGGATCTTGCGTTCGACCGCCTGATACATTTCGCGGCTGATCGCGCCAACCGAACCGAGTTCCTCTTCAAGCTCGCTAATGAGCTCTTTGGGAGCCTTGGAGAAGATCGTGTACCGGATCGAATCCGGAGCGCCCTTCAGGAACTGCAGCAGTTCATCGTGTTTAAGACTGAGAATGACCTCAAGCAGCTGACCATCGCGCAAATAGCGCAGGGTATCGAGACTGACGAGTTTGCTTTTGATGGTCCGGGCACTTTCCGGATTGGCCGCCTCGAGGCTTTTGACCACCGTCCTCTGCATCTGGGGACCGGTGCGCTCGAGAAGGCTGACCAGAACCTCGGAACCCGGCAAGGATTCCGTGTTGAGCCGCGGATTTTCGATGCGCTTGCGCTTGAGGGCGTTCGCGACGTTGAAGATGTAATCGCGCGGCAGGTGATCGATCCGGGAGAGTTCGGTCAGCAGTTTGAGACGGGTGTCGTCCTCCAGCTGTGCATAGATCGTGGCCCGCTTCTGCGGGTCGCATTGCGTGAGAACGATTGATTTCACCGTCAGCGACTCGTTCCGGATCAGCTCCAGGATTTGCAGGCCGTCCATTTCGGCGAGAAAATCGAAGAGATTCGAGGAACGGTTCCCCATTACGAACAGCTTGCCGGCAACCGTGCGGTTGTGAAGAGCCCGGAGCAAGTTCAATTTTTCATCGTCGGTGATTTCTATCGGCGTCTTGGCGTAGTACTCCATCAGTTCGCTGATATCGCTCTGAAGGCTCGGGTCGCGGAGCATGTCGACGACGATGCTTTCTCCCAGCATATGGATGTATTGGGCCGTAACCTCGACACCCTCTTCGGTGAGAATGCGGCTGAAAACCTGCTTCGCCACTTTTGGCTGCTGGACGAACACCTTGGTGAGTTCTTCGAGTAGCGTCTCGATCTCGTATCGCTTGGCCGCGAGAGCGCCGCGGTCATCCTTGCCCGGCAAGGACTCGCTCGAAGGCTTGTACGTGGAAGGTGCCGATGCCGAAACCGGATCAGCGGCGAGATTCTGGAAGATCCGGTGAACCGTCGGCATCGCGCTCGCCTTCGGGCGATAGCTCGCGATCGCGAGGAACACGAGCAGCGAAAGAATGGAGCAACCGAAGATCAGGCCGTAAACTTTGAATTTTTGAAGCTCAGCTTGTACCGCGTCGCCGCTTTCGACGCGTTCGATCTTTTCTATACGCTCGAAACGTTCTTGTTTAACCGCGTTTTCATTGTTCGTGCTCGTGACGGTGTTGGTGTTCGAAGAGGTCTGTGTCTGGGCGCTCGTGTTGCTGCTTTTGTTTTCCGTCGAGTTGGTGACGGTCGACTCGGAAGCGAGATTTCGCGAGATTGTTTTGCCCGTCAGCGGGTCGATGCCCGAGCCGCCGGCCAGCGCGGTCCCGGCGTTCGGCCGCGGGAATTTGAGGGCTTTCGAGGTCAGGTTGACCTGCTTGAAAGACGTCGTCTTCAGCTTCGCCATTTCGAGGATATTGCTTCTTTCGGTCGGCGAGAGTGCGTCGTCGATGAGAATTGAGGCCGAAAGTTCTTTGATTCGGATGGCAACGCCACCTTCCTGAACGAACTCGCCCGCTGATCCGTATTCGACTTCCTCACCGTTCACGAGTTCGGTCTTGAGATTGAGGTCGGTGAGCAGACATTGGTTCGGACAGAACTGCTGAAAGAGTTCTTCCAGGGTGTTGGAGAATTGCTTGGTGACCCTTTCACGGAGCTCGGCGACCTTTCCGGAGGCCTCGATCGGCTCGGGGAATCTCGCGAGCTGTGTCTCGATCTTGACGGGATAATCGAGCGTGTCCAGATATCGTTGAAGGAGGTCCATCAGCTTCGAGCGCGAGACAGGACCGACTTTTTCATTGATCAAAAGTCTTACTCTCGCGGAGGAGGGGGCCAGCGTCTGCGCCCTCGCTTCCACCTCGTCGAAGCCGGGCGCGATTTCGTCAGGCGTCGCGATATCGACGGTCGCGTTGATCGCCAGGAGCTTGCATTCGTCGTGGCAGAACCGGTTGATAACCGGCTCGATCAGGTTGCGGACCTGTGCTTCGGCGGATTTTCGCGTAACTTCGATCATATCGAGCTTGGCTGAGGCCAGTCCCGGACAGAAGCTCAGGGCCATCGCGGTCCAGAGCAGAAAACGGGGTAGAATTCGCTTCAGTTTCAATTTTTCCACCTTCATGGTGACGCTACACTCCTATTTTGTTGTCTTCGTTCCACGAAACGCCGCAACGGCTGGTTCTTCGGGTCGAACCGGAGAGCCTGATTCCATGACTTCACTGCCAATTCGGTTTTCCCGAGTCTGTCGAGCAAGGTGCCCCTCATCTCGTAAAGCTTCGCATCGGTTTGATAGAGATGAAGCAGGCTGTCTGTTTCCAGGAGAGCCGCTTCGTAGCGGCCGTACTTATAAAGCTGTTTGATGTGATCGACCGAAGCGAGGTAGCTCTTGTCACGTTCCGGAGCCCCTTCATCGGATGTCATCAGGCCCAAGCCCGACTCGATCTCACGCCGGCTGGCATTATCTTCGGCCATTCCTTGCGGCAGGTTCGCCGTGATCTCGCGGTCGGAGATGCTGGGGGCGCGATCCTTGTAGGATTCGTCTATGATACCCGAGCCCGGATCTCCCGCGGGAGCGCGGCCCCCGCCATCCTTGAACGCCGGCGAGACGGGAATGGTGAAATCCGACATCTGTGAATCGTTACTGGGAAGCTCTACTTCAACGGAGCGGTCACCTTTTTTCGTCCTCAGCACGATCGATTGGTTTGGCTCATTTTTCGCGGTCGCGTAATAGTCTCCGAATGGGTTGTGAATCGGCTTGTTTACGTTCTCCGGATTCGAAATGGCGAGGAAGCTGCGCGCTCCGGCACATCCTGCAATCCCGAATCCGAGTATAGCGATGGTAATGAGCGAGCGTTTCACAGTTCTTCTCCTAAAAAAGCATGTTGATGCCGAGGCCGAATTCGGCACCTGATACCGACGTGGCCGCGGTTCCAGGAATCATGGCCGTTGACGACGGCCTGTATCCGATCGTGGTTGAAACTGAATAGTGCTTCCCGAGGCGCCATTCGTAGCTGGTTCGAATCAACGCGCCCAAAAAGCCGGAGGCGTATGTTCCACCGACT
>DATDSK010000272.1:0-11562 GCA_035291325.1 Bdellovibrionota bacterium
TAACGAAATACATACCCATTGCAAAAGCGGCGCAAAAGAAGCAACAAGGATGGACTATGCTGACCTCAAGCGACTGGTTGCTGGATCCACATTCCTGTCCCGGGCACAACCGAAACGAACTCGTTTCGCATCTCGATCGCCCTCCTTACGTTCATCACACTGAGTATCTCCACGTTGAACTGCCGAAGCGCTATGCCCTCGTCAATATCACTGACTTGGTCGGCGGTGTGCTGGAGCGTGCCGGCGTGCAGGATGGTTTTTGCTTCGTGAGTGCGATGCACATCACAGCGGGCGTTTATATCAATGACGCGGAATCGGGACTTCTGCGGGATATTTCGCAATGGATCGAGACGCTCGCGCCATACGGCCGCGGCTACGAACATCATCAAACCGGTGAAGACAACGCCGACGCACATCTGAAATCGTTTCTGACGAATCACGCCTTGACGGCGCCGGTCACGAAAGGTCACTTGGATTTCGGAACATGGCAGCAGATCTTTTATGCGGAATTTGATGGTCTTCGCAAAAAACGTATCCTCGTCAAAGTGACGGGCTTAGCCAAACAGAAAGCTTAAGCCCGCCGATTGCATCTGGTGTCCTGAAACAGGGACTGAGGGACTACCCCGGAAGGAAGTACCATGGATGCACTCGACTTTTTGAAATCTGAACATGAATCGATCAAGGGATATTTTTCGGATTACGAGCAGACCGCCGCTCAGGATCAAAAACGGAAGATCTTCAATCAGATTCGCCGCGATCTTGAGCTGCATTTTTACCTTGAAGAAACCATTCTCTACCGTGCTTTTGAAGACTTTGTTGACATCAAGGACATCGTGAAGCGGGCTTTCGGTGAGCACGCGATCGCGAAAATCCCGCTGAAAAGATTGGGCGAAATCGGCGTTTCCGATAAGGAATCGGAAAGTCTTTTTCAGGAACTGAAAAAGAGCATTTTCGAACACATCGATTTCGAAGAAACTGAATTTTTTTCCGCGATCAGAAAGGTCATGAAGCGACCCGAGAGGGAACGGATGGGGCGCCTCATGCAAGCCGAACGGCAGGAAAGATTGGAAGCGGCTTAAGACTATGGCATAAGGGGTCCTAACCCGGAGGTCTCGCTCATGCACGTTCGCAGTCACGGTAACCTGTCGATTCAGTCCTACGCCGCCAAACAGCCCGGGGCACAGTTGGAAAAATTCGAATACGCCCCCGAGCCTCTCGGGCCGTATGACGTCGAGATCGAAATCGAGTGCTGCGGGGTTTGCCACAGCGATGTTCATCTCATTGACAACGATTGGAAGATGAATTCTTACCCACTGGTGCCAGGACATGAAATCGTCGGGTTCATTCACGAGAAGGGCGGGATGGTCCGGGACTTCCAATTCGGCCAACGTGTCGGGGTGGGCTGGCAGCGCGGCGCTTGTTTGACCTGCGAACACTGCATCCGCGGTGACGAAAACCTTTGTCCCAATAACGCCGCGACCTGCGTCGGGCACTTCGGCGGCTTCGCCAAGGAGATTCGGGTCGACAGCCGCTTTGTTTTTCCCATCCCGGACGAGCTTGAATCGGAAAACGCGGCGCCTCTGCTTTGTGGCGGGATCACGGTGTTTTCGCCCCTTCAGCATTACGGCGTACAGCCCTGGATGAAGGTCGGCATCGTCGGAATCGGCGGTCTCGGCCATCTCGCGATTCAGTTCGCCCGGGCGTTCGGCTGTGAGGTCACCGTATTTTCCTCTTCTCCGGAAAAGGAAAAAGAGGCACGCGAGTTTGGCGCGCGCCGGTTCATTTCGAGTGTCGATCCCGGCGCGCTGGCAGCGGCAAGGGGAACCCTCGATTTCATTCTCGCCACGAGCGTGGCTGATCTCGACTGGAACGCTTTCTTGAACATTCTCAAACCCGACGGAAAGCTTTGCTTCGTCGGCGTTCCAGCCAAGCCGATCACGCTTCCTGTTTTTTCCCTGATCGGCGGTCGCAAGACGGTCTGTGGCAGCCCGATCGGAAGTCGCACCGCGATTCGCCAGATGCTTGAATTCGCGGCTCGACATAAAATCCAGGCGAAGGTTCAAACGATTCCGATGGCCGACGCGAACAAGGCCATTGAGAAAGTGCGCTCAAACCAGGCGCGCTACCGCATGGTTCTGAAGAACTAGTGTCCTGAGTCAGTGATAACGTTACAATTGAAGAGATCATTTTGACTCGAATCAAGGAGCGAGGAGCGACGCATACTTTTGGTCTGCGAGCGACGAGCGACACAGAGTCGATTCAAAATGATCCTTCCCAAAGGGCCGGAATCTTTTGGGTCTTTCTTCTTCGTTGCTCAAAGCTAGCAGGCAATGAGCCTGCGTCGCTTTTCGCGTCTTGAAGAAAGCCAAAATCTTTCCGGCAATTGTAACGTTATCACTGACTCAGGACACTAGCCGCTTACAGTTCCCTGGCCGAGGCGTAGTCGAGAATCGCCTTTAACTGGCCGTTGGCGTCCAGGTGCGCTTCTTGGAAAACCTTGGCTGCCTGACCGCTTCCGAGATAATGCCCGCCACGGAACGCATGCAACGTGTGTCTGCGTCCTTGCGCCGAGGTGACCCAGCGATACATCGCGGAGAGCGTGAACTCGGTGATTCCGATCGCGTCCTGCGCGTGAGCTTCGGGAAGAATCTGCTTTTGCTCGTCTTCAGGCAGAAGATCGAAAAGCTCGGCGCTCGCGACATAGTAAACGTTGAGATTCAGCTTCCTCTCGTCAAGAACCGGAAGCACTTCGGTGACGAAGGTCGCGGCGACGCCGTTACCCTGCAGCACGATCGTCCCCGACCGTTTGCGCGAGTCCGCTCTTCTCAGGGCATAAACGCCCTTCGCCGCCGCCGATGCCGGCGGCAAGCCGTGCTTCGCCCGGTCGATCACGGGTTCGCTCGGACGAGTCACAAACGGCGCGATCACCGCGGGTCGCGCTTTGAGCGCCGCCATCATGAGCGGCCAGATCTCCTGCGCGTCCCATGGGGTCAGCGTGATCATCGAGCCCTTCGGGAAATTTTCCTGGAAGAGGGTTAACGCTTGCGGGTCGGCATGGGTCGGGCCGTCTTCTCCCGTTTTGGGCCCGGCATGGGCACAAACGATGATGAACGGTTTTTGCGGTTCCTTTGACGTCAGGCTCTTCATCTGCTGTCCGATGGCATGGAGTCGGGCTGGAACGTGCTGAAGGGCCGCGATGAAAGCACCATAGGAGGAGCCGATGCCGATGTGATTTCCGTAAGTCGAAATCCCGGCCAGAATACCGCCCATCGCGTCCTCGCAAATCCCGCCAACGGCGAGGATCCGTGACTGGGGATTTGAAACAGCGTTGAAGAAGCCCGGTGCGAAGCCTTTGTTGACGTGGCTGACGCTCGTCGATTCAAGGAGATCGGCCGAGGCGCCGATGATTGCGCCGCCGGTTCTCTTGTTCAGATAATTCGCGACGTCGCCCAGCACGCCACGAAGGGTGACGCTTTGGCCGGGTTTGAGTTGCAATTCCGCGGGGGTCTGATCCGGAATGAGAGCCGGGTCATTATAGAGTGTCGCCAGACGTGGTGACTCGGTCCGGGGCAGACGGCCGGAATTCTTCAGACGATTTTTAGAATCGACGATGGATTTTCCGATCGTGGTCGCGATCGTGCGATCCTTTTCGAGAACGGAACGGATCACGCTCAGGCAGTCGAAGAAGTTCTGCTCCACGCGGGCGGGTGCCTTGTCGCCGGAGAAGCGCGGGAACTGCGTCTTGAACTCGGTTTCGAACTCCTTCAGGAAAGCGTAAAAGGGTTCGGAACAGAACGCGTGCCCCGCGCCGTGCGAGCCGCGGCCTTCGATTCCGTATTTCCAGCCCTTGACCGTGCGATACACGATCCCGGTGGGTTGCTGGGTCGGCCTCGAGAGTGAGAGCTGCTGGGCGGCGATGACCTGCTGGAAGTCGAGGCCGTTGGGGACGTAAACGACATTCCAGTCATTGAGGTAAAAGAGTTCGGCGGGAGACCATTGGACGTAATCGCCCGGGTTCTGGCCGTCTCTGCAAACGCGATTGGAATCGATTGAGGCCTGGTTCCAATCCAGATGCATGACGAGATTGGAAAGCTGCGCGGAGCCCGCCGTGGCGAGGGACTCCTGCACCCGGCCCGGCGTCATGCCGCCCTCTCCTTCAAGCACATGAACCCAGGGCGCGTGCCCGGCGCCATACGTGTCGATTGCGCCAAAGGCCAGCCCGAAGGAGGCCGCAACGCCCACCCCTGAAGCGCCCGTCGCAAGCTTCACGTGGGGAGTGGCCGGGGTTGGATGCCCGTCGAGCGGCTTGGCGTTGTATTTTCTGAAGAGAGGCGAATCGGTCACCGGATTTCTGCGGAATCCAAGAAGGTCTTCCAGTCTCAGCTGGAGCCTTTCCGAAGGAAGAAGGTCGGGGTGGGAAATGCGAACGAACTCGTTTCGCAGGGCCCAGGCGGCATACAGACCCATCGCTTTGTGGCCCGCACCGTAGGAAAGAATGTCGGCGCTCATCGCATCGGGGTCCGAGAAATCGTAATCCATCGTGTGGAAAAGGAGCGACTGGACGATTCTTCCTGACGAAATGCTTCCTCCCGGGTGTCCGGACTGCGGGACGAAGTTATAAAGGATCGCGCAAAGCGTGCGATAGATGAGGTCCGAGCGTTCCAGCGCGGCCAGTGATTCGGAAGTGATCTGCGGCTTGCGGGGCGTTTGCCCGAGATCAAAATACTGGCCCCGTCTTTGACCGAACTGCAGGATGTTTGAACTCATTTTCAGGTCCTTTCTTAGTAGAGGTGCTTCGCCTCTTTTACGAATTTCGCGAAACCGTCCCGATCCTTTGAAGCCCTTTCGAGCTGAGCGACGCCACGCTTGAGAGAGTCAATGTCGGTCGCCATCGAGATTCGGATAAAATGCTTGCCCTTGGACCCGATTTGCCCGAATGAGCGCCGGTCCATCGTTGCGACTCCGTGCCTGTAGAGCAGGAATTTCTGAAAGAGCGTCGCCGGAGAGGTTCGGGGTGCGATGCTTTTCGGGAGTTTTCCGTACTTCTCGATCGCGCCGAGGTTCTCGCAGATGCCCTTGATGTTGGGAAACGCGTAGAACGCTCCTTTCGGGTTCGCGCAGGTGATTCCATCGATGGAGTTGAGAGCGCCAATGACATAATCACGGCGCAGCTGAAATTCCTGGACCATCTTGCGAACTGTCTCGGTGCTGTTCGGGTTTTCGATGGCTTCTCTTCCGGCTTCCTGGATGAACGGAGGAGTGCAGGAGAAATTGTTGATATTCAGGTTTTTGAAAATAGCCGCTTCCTCGAGCGTCGGCAGGATCGCGTAACCGAGGCGCCAGCCGGTCATCGCGAATGATTTGGAGTGTCCGCTCACCAGAACCGTTCTGTCCTGCATTCCCTTTTGCGAGATGATGCTGTGGTGCTTGAGCCCGTCGAAAATGATGTGTTCGTAAACTTCATCGGAATAGATGCGGACGTTTTCGTCGCACTTCTTGCGGATGACCTGCGCGATCTTCGCAAGCTCCTCTTCGGCGAGAACGCCTCCGGTGGGATTGGATGGTGAATTGATGAAGATGAGCTTCGTCTTTCGCGTAATGAGCTTTTCGAGCTCGTCCGCGGTGAAGCTGAAACCTTTCTTCTCGTCCAAGTGGAGCGGAACGGCTTTGGCGCCGAGATAAGTGATCCAGGATTCGTAAATCGGGAACCCGGGGCTCGGGTAAATCACCTCATCTCCGGCGTTCACATACGTCATCAAGGCGTAGCCGATCGGTGGTTTCGCGCCGACGGTGACCACCACGTGGTCGGGATGAATTTCGATACCGCGAGTTTCAGAAATTTGTTTTGCCACCGCGCGACGAAGTGATTCGATTCCGGCGGGAGGACAGTAATGCGAATTGCCGCGGTGAATGTGATCGACGGCGACCTGGTTGATGAAATCCGCGCTGTTGAAGTCGGGCTCGCCAAGGTTGAACCGGATCACTTTCATCCCGGCCTGTTCCGCGAGACGGATGTCATCTCCGACTTTGAACGCGTTTTCACTTCCAAGGTTCTTCATCCGACCAGCGAGTAGCTTCATCTTTCCCCCCCGGGTTCGGCGCCCGGCTCAAATGTTTATGCGAGATTCATTTATATCATTACTCCATCGGGCTTGGCGATCGTGAAGCAGCCAGGGTTTTTCGGTTCAAATCCGGCGAGTACCTGACCGAAACATTCCAAGTTGGCTTTCCGATGACTTGGCTCTGTATTCTTGTTAAACTTTCGCCCACTACGAACAAGGAGCAGGACCATGAAAGCGCTGGTAAAAAAGCACAGAGAGAAAGGCTTGTGGCTTGAGGATGTACCTGAGCCGACGATCGGGGATCAGGATGTCCTGATTCGGATCAACAAGACGGCGATTTGCGGAACGGACGTCCATATCTATAAATGGGATGACTGGGCTCAGAAGACGATTCCGGTTCCGATGCATGTCGGGCACGAGTTCGTGGGCGAAATCGTTGAAATCGGCAAATGCGTTTCCGGATTGAAAGTCGGTGAGCGCGTCTCGGGAGAGGGACACATCGTCTGCGGGCACTGCCGGAATTGCCGGGCGGGCCATCGTCACCTTTGCATCAATACGATCGGCGTGGGCGTGAACCGGCCGGGCTGCTTCGCTGAATACCTCGCTATTCCGGCGAGTAATGTCTTTCCGATTCCGGACGGCGTGACGGACGACGAAGCGTCGATTCTGGATCCGCTCGGGAACGCCGTCCATACCGCGCTTTCATTTGATCTGGTCGGTGAAGATGTCCTGATCACGGGAGCGGGCCCGATCGGCATCATGGCCGCGGCCGTGGCTAAACACGCCGGGGCAAGGCATGTCGTGATCAGTGATGTAAATGAATACCGGCTCGGCCTGGCTCGCAAGATGGGCATCGAGAATGCCATTAACGTTTCGAAGACCTCGATCCGGGATACGATGAAGAAACTGGACATGCACGAGGGTTTCGATGTCGGGCTCGAAATGTCAGGAAATTCAGCCGCCTTCAACGACATGATCGAGACAACCAAAAACGGCGGTAAGCTCGCGCTTCTCGGCATTCTGCCGAATGACACCCGAATCAGTTGGGATCACGTCATTTTCAAGGGTCTCTTTATCAAGGGAATTTACGGACGTGAAATGTTCGAGACCTGGTACAAGATGTGCGCGATGATTCAGAGCGGTCTTGATATCAAGCCGATCTTCACGCATCGCTTTCCCGTGGATCGTTTTAAGGAAGGCTTTGAAACAATGGTTTCCGGGCAGTCCGGCAAAGTCATTCTCGAATGGAGGAAATCCTAATGTCCTACAACTCATCACGACAAATTTACGCGGATACGCTGGCCGCAATCCGTAAAGACGGCCTTTATAAAGATGAGCGGATCATCTGTTCGCATCAGGGCGGTGAAGTGAAGGTGCGCTTCCCGGCCGAAGCTCCTGAAAAGAACATGATTAATCTTTGTGCCAACAATTATCTCGGCCTTTCGAGCCATCCCGACATTCTGAAGGCTGCCCACGAAGGGCTCGACAAACGCGGTTATGGCATGTCGTCGGTTCGCTTCATCTGTGGAACTCAGGATATCCATCGGGAGCTTGAGAACAAGATGAGCAAGTTTCTCGGAATGGAGGATACCTGCCTTTTTGCGTCGTGCTTCGATGCCAACGGCGCTCTTTTCGAAGCGATTCTTTCGGCCGAAGACGCGATTTTTTCGGATCGCCTGGTCCACGCGTCTTTAATCGACGGAATGCGGCTCTGCAAGGCACAGCGGCACATCTTCGAGCACCAGGACTTGAACGATCTTGAACAGAAGCTGAAAGCCGCGAAGTGCCGGATGAAGCTGATCATCACGGACGGAGTTTTTTCGATGGACGGCGACATGGCCCGCCTCGATGAGATCTGCCGGCTCGCGGAGAAGTACGACGCGATGGTCGCGGTCGATGACTCTCATGCGACCGGGTTTATCGGGAAAACCGGACGCGGGACTCATGAGCACTTCGGCGTGATGAACAAAGTCGATATCATCACGACCACCTTCGGCAAGGCGCTCGGGGGGGCGACCGGAGGCTGTATTTCGGCGAGGAAGGAAATCATCGATCTGATCAAGCAGCGCGGACGGCCCTATCTGTTCAGCAATGCGCTGATGCCGGCGGTTGTTTACGCCTCGCTCAAGGTCGTCGATGTTCTTTCGTCCTCGACAGCCCGTCGTGACAAGCTCGAGGAACTCACGAAATTCTGGCGCAACGGCCTGACCGAAGCCGGCTTTGATCTAAAACAGGGCAATACGCCGATTGTGCCGATCATGTTTTATGAAGCCAAACTCGCCCAGGAATTCAGCCGTGACCTATATAATGAGGGCGTCTTCGCGGTCGGTTTCTTTTATCCCGTGGTTCCGAAAGGCGAGGCGAGGATCAGGACCCAGATTTCGGCCGGTCTCGACAAATCCCAGCTCGAGAGAGCGCTTGAAGCGTTTATCAAGGTCGGAAAAAAACACCGTGTTCTCGGGGTAAAGAAGGAAGAAATCACCGCAAGGTATTCCTGAACCCAGCTTCGCCCCCCGTGGTTTCGGGGACACAGATCGTTTCTGATCAGCTGTCTTGAATCTGGAGAGCTGAAACGAATCTTTGCGCCGGATTGTCCTGTGATTTCAGGGCGGACCCATCGGGGTACTTTCCTTGCTTGAGTATAGGGTAACCACTGATTGGCGATTGGAGTATTTATGAAGCGGGTTACCCCTTTGGCCGTTGCACTCGCAGTATTTTTTGCGGTCTGTTTGGCGATCTCGGATCCCGC
Organism: Bdellovibrionota bacterium; assembly: GCA_035291325.1. Classification (GTDB taxonomy): domain Bacteria; phylum Bdellovibrionota; class UBA1018; order UBA1018; family UBA1018; genus XYD1-FULL-55-31. Next base: position 8,812 of record DATDSK010000272.1, read on the forward strand.
TGATGCGACTCCAGATGCCGCGCACTCCGCGGATTTCGAGCTCGCGGCCGGGTCCCGGTGAATCACTGTGTCCTGGATACCTGTCAAATAATTCTACAGTTCGTGTCAATCCCCGCTTTGACTATTTGGCCGTTTTTTAAGCTCTTTTTCACGTTCCTCAGGTGGCGTCGTTGTGGCGCATGCGTTGCAGTCTGACTACATCGAGAGATGAGAGGGTGACGTGAAGAAATTCAATCGTGGCGGTTCTGTAGGTCTGGTAGCGACCATTCTTTTATTGTTGTCGGCAACAGGATGTAAAGGCGGCGGCACGACCACGCCCGGCACCGGCAGCACGGGCGGTTCAGGCGGATCATCAACAACGGCCTTCGTGCTGAGCGGGACCGCTACTTATGACGCCGTTCCGGCTCTGGATAACGTGACCGAAGGCGGAGTGAGACTCGGCTACACCATGGCGGTCGCGAAGCCGATTCGGCGCGCGACGGTTCAGGCGATCCGGTCCGGGGTCGCGGTTGCTGAAACGGTAACGAACGATTACGGCGAGTTCACCCTGGATGTTCCTCCCGGGACAGCGGTTTACGTCCGCGTTCGCGCTGAAATGCAATCCGACGGATATTATTCCGATGAAGGTTTGTCCTTTTGCGATGGCGCGAGCTGGGACGTCAAGGTGGTGGATAACACCGATTATCAGGCACTCTATGTTCTGGATGGCTCGACCAACTACAGTGGCGGCCGCTCCGGGATCGCGATTCACGCCCCCTTGAGCCGATCGGGGGGATATTACAGCGATCGTTCGTCCGCGCCTTTCGCGATTCTTGATACGGTGATTTCGGATATTGAACTTGTTTGCCAAGCTCGGCCCGATGCTTATTTTCCGAAACTTCGCATGAATTGGAGTGTCGATAACACGAGCGAGAGCGGCCAGGTGAGCTGGGGCCAGATCGGGACGACTTACTACACGATCGAAAACGGAATTTCCAATATCTACATTCTCGGTGACGAGGACGTCGATACGGACGAATACGACGATCACGTGATCGCCCACGAGCTCGCGCATTACCTGGAAAACGAACTTTTTCGCTCCGATTCGATCGGCGGGAGCCATTCATCGCGCGATACCCTCGATCCACGGGTTGCCTTCGGTGAGGGTTTCGGTAATGCCGTTTCCGCGATGGCGCTTTGGGATCCGATTTATGTGGACACAAACGGCATGAATCAGGCGAGCGGGTTCATGCTACGAATGGACACTCCTCCGGTCGGAGACAATAGCGGCATTTACAGCGAAAAAAGTATTCAGTACTTTCTCTGGAAGCTTTACGAGAATCGCGCCGCGGTCGCCAATAGCAGCGCATTCGATCGCATCTACGACATTCTCGCGAATTATCAAACGACGAGCCCTGCCCTCACGACCGTTCTGACTTTTGCCTCCTACTATAACGAGGCCTATGGCGGCGATGCCGAGGATTTAATGAATCTCTGGGAGATCGATCTCGATACACCCTACGACGCCCTTTGCCCGGGGTCTTGCAACGGTGTCTCGGATTACGCCGACCCCTTCGATTTCGATAATGATATCGGGAATTGGTACAGCGGCTATCGTTACTACGAGCAGGACACCGGCTATTCCTATGACGAGAATTTCTGGAGGATCTATCGCGAGTTGCAGTACGGGAGAAATTATCGCAACGGGCATGATCAGACTGATTGGGCGAATTACTCTAGCCCGCGAAATAAATTCGGCAACAACCGCTATTACGTCTACATCGCCCCGACGTCCGGAAGGAGAACGATTTCGGTCGATCGCCTGGCGGGTTTTGCAAGCTGTTCGACTGATTACCTCGATATGTATGTCTATGATCGCGGAATCAGCGTCGGCACCGATTACAGCTCGAGTGGCTGCCCGAGTGTCACCATCGATGTGACCGCGGGTGAGGCCTACGTCATGGTCCTGAGAGGCTATGACGCGGAACTTTCGGGCTGGGATGTGACGGTCTACTAAGTTTCACCGGGAACGATAAAGAAAGTGATGGAGAAAACATGAAAAGTTCAACGTTTTTGCCCCTGGTTGTTTCGGCTTTCGTGATGGCCCTCGGTCACGGAGTCAGCCCCGCGATCGCGGGACCGACGCTGAAACAAGGTGAAAAATTCTACGGAGGCAAGCCGCGTCCTCCAGTCACCGTGACCATTCAGTACGCGCGACCCGTCAGGCCCGAAAGCGATCTAAGCGTTCAATTCGGCGTCAAGCCGACGGCGGATTGTTCGGAGTTGAAAACGAAAATCAGAGTCACGGGTGATCTGAAGTTGACCTCCGAAGCGGAACTCTCTCACGCCACGTGCGGTCCGGTCACCGTCACGCCGATCGTCCACGTTCCCTCGAAGGGAAAAGGCACGGTGATTGCCGATGTCTCATTCGTGGCCAATGGCCAACAATACTCATACAGTCGCTCGGCGAAAATCCACGCGAGCGATGCTCCCGTGCCGCAGAAGCCGTCTGGGCCTGCCATGCGTGATTCGAAGGGCGAGCCGATCAAAGTTCTTAAAGCGCGTGAATCCTGATCCTGGCTACCGAGTGTAACGCTATCCTTCTGCCGCGACCTTTTCGGTTGCCTCGGCCCGTTGCGCTTTTTCGATCTCGGCCCGGACTTCGGTCATGTCGAGAGTCTTGGCTTTTTCGATCACCTGTTCCAGCGCCGACTCAGGCAACGCGCCGGCCTGCTGAAAGAGCAGGATTTTATCCCGGAAGAGCATCAAGGT
>DATDSK010000273.1:0-14926 GCA_035291325.1 Bdellovibrionota bacterium
AGACGAACGAAAACTGTTTTTCGACTCCGCTGCTTCGGCATCGGGGTTGGATTTTACGATCCTTGAAAAGGATTTCTGGGTCGTGTGGACCCTCGACCGCCTCTTCTCCATTCAAGAACTCAAATCGCATCTCACGTTCAAAGGCGGCACCTCGCTCTCGAAGGTCTATCGGATCATCGAGCGTTTTTCCGAGGACATCGACGTTTCCATCGAAAAGGATTTTCTCGGTTTCGATCGCGAGAGAGATCCCGAAAAAGCACTCTCAAAAAAGAAGCAACGAGCCGCGATCGAGGCCCTTGGAAACGCCTGCTCAGAGTATGTGAAGGGGAAACTTCTCATGGCTCTGCGCGACTCCATCGCCGCGGATTTGGGAACGTCGGAGGGATGGAGCATCGTTTTCGACCAGAACGACCCTGATGGCCAGACCCTTCTCTTTGAGTACCCTGCAATCGAGAAGCGCGCTGGCTACATCCCGCAATCGGTAAAGATCGAAATGGGCGCAAGATCGGAGCATTGGCCCGTGACAGAACATCCGGTTCGGAGCTACGTCAAGGAGGCCCTCCAAGACAAAGTTACCGAACCAGCGATCACCGTGAAGGTGCTCAAAGCCGAGCGCACCTTCTGGGAGAAGGCGACAATACTCCATCAGTACGCCCACCTTCCCGAAAACAAATCCCTCCCAAGACGGGTTTCGCGGCACTTCTATGATTTCTTCTGCCTGTTGAATTCCGGCATCAAGGCGCAGGCCCTGACCGAGATCTCGCTTCTTGAGCGGGTGGCAACGCACAAGAGCATCTACTTCGCTTCCGGCTGGGCCAACTACGAGTTGGCCCGGAAAGGGACGCTCAAGCTTTCGCCACTGCCGAGAATTCAAGAGGGCCTGAAAGAGGATTTCGACCTGATGAGTCCGATGTTCTTCGGGAGTATCCCTGACTGGCAGTCGATTTTGGAGTCTATCCGGCAGTTTGAAGCTGAATTCAACGCCTAGCTGGAGCGGCCTCACAGCCGCGCGCGTTGACGACACCCCGCCCCCCTTTTGAGAAGGTAACTTTGCGTTGCCATATTTGGCTACACTATGCTACGGTCTTAATATCGACGACAAACGTCGCCGCAGGAGGCACAATGGGTTTCCCATCGGAATCTGAATTGAAAAAGGTCCGGAACAAACTTCGAAAAACTCAGGGCACCCTCATTCTCGGCCCCAACCCTACCCCCCTGCAGAAGTTTCGCTGGGACATTTGCCAGAAGTTCGTGGCCTACAAGCAACAGCACGATCTCAAGCTTGAAGAGATGGCCGAGATACTGGGGACCGACAAAGCAAAGGTTAGCAAGATCCTCCGGCACCGAATTGAGAGCTTTTCGACGGACCGACTGCTGACGATGCTTCAGATCATTTATCCGGAAACGAAATTGAAGGTTGCGTAAGTTGAGAATTGAACTTGAACCTTTGGAGGACTGTCTACAATTGTCAAAAACGGGCCGTAAGTTAGTGAAAATACTCTGAACGGGTCGGCCACCCCAATATTTCATAACCCATCGTTATTATTAATATTTTTCAACTTTAGCGCTGGGTTTTTTATGTCCGCAATAAGATAATGATATGATAATTATATAATAGTGATTCACTTCGAGTGGGACTCCGCGAAAAGCAAATCGAATAAAAAGAAACATGGGGTTTCTTTCGAAGCTCAGAGCGTCTTTCGCGATCCTAGCGCACGGTTAATTTCAGATCCAGATCACTCGACAGAAGAAGACCGGTTCGTCCTTCTCGGTTTCAGCGAGCATTTACGACTTCTCGTCGTATGCCACTGCTATCGAGACCGCGATTCCATTATTCGAATCATTTCTGCTCGAAAAGCAACCCGCAAAGAATCCAAACTCTACGAGGAACAAAGCCTATGAGAAAAGAATACGACTTTACGAAATCAAAGAAGAACCCTTACGCGAAGCACCTCAAGCAGCAGATCACAATCCTTCTTGATAAAGAGGCAGTCACCTACTTCAAAAGTCTTGCTGCAGAAACAGGAGTCCCCTACCAGGTTCTGATTAATCTTTACTTAAAGGAGTGTGCCTATAAGAAAAAGAAACTGTCGTTTGAACCTTCAAAGCCCAGCCGAAATAAGGCAGCTTAGATGGTTGATTTGTTTCAAGCCCCATTTCGTACTAGCGCTTTCATTCTGATTTCAATCCTATGCCTTTTTGGATCAGGATGCGCTCACAGCGGAAGCGCGATAGAAATGGAAACACCTGACGCGAACTCCCGGCGTTCGGCAGAGCTGGTATTAGACCTGCCTCTCGCCAATGGGCGCAGCCTTCCCGTCCCCGTGGTTCGAGGATTTCTCGATAAACGCCCAGTCTGGTTTATGATCGATACGGGGGCCGGCAGTCATGTCCTCGCAGAATGGGCCGTAAAGGAAGCAAACCTTTCCTCACGTTCGTCTGACGTAGAGGCAATAGGACAAGGCGGCGTAAGTACTGGCAAGAGCCTACGGCTCGTGAACTTAACCTCTGCAACAATCGAAGGCTGGGGCCGTCTCAACAGCCAGACTGCAATCATTACAGAACTTCCAGATGTTTTGAAGCAAGCTCGAGTCGCGGGGCTGATTAATCCACAGTTGATAGCTCGGTCGGAGAGCGTTTCAATTATCCTAGATTTCCAGTCTCGTCGAATAGCCCCCCACCTTCTTTCTTCTGAACAAGTAAGCGTCGATGGCAAGAAACTGCTCCTAGAGAAAACGAAAATGTGTTCACAAGAGCCGGCGCAAATTCAGAACCTTTTGCATCTTGTTCGAGTGAACATAGGAGGACGGGATCTATTCCTGACCGTCGATACTGGGGGTACTACGTCGACCGTATACATAGTTTAGGTGGAAAGTTTAAATCGAGAACTATTCCTGACGTTCACGTGAAAATTGGCGAACTCTCTCGCAATGTGCAGCTCTCCCTCGATGAGGGACGTGCTCCGATCGATTGTCCCTCTTCAGGAATTTTGGGAATGGACATTCTTGCGGGATGCGTCCTAACAATTTCCGGATCCGCAATAAGCGGGGTATGCCGGTAAGTATGCGCACGAGCAAAACTGAACTCCGTTCGATGGAATGCTCAAAGAAATCGCACCAAAAGCCCTTGCAGATCTCTGCCGTCTTTCCTAGAAAAAAATCAGCGCCAAGTAGCTGAAAAGATTGTGAACGGGTCAAGCACCCCAAATTTAATGCCTCGCGTTATTTTCGGATTTTCCGGGAATTTTCGCGGGGCTTTTTTGTTTTCTCATTCAATACACTTCAAACCAGTCAAAATTGAGTGCGACCAATTTTTCCGGTTTGCTTTGACCAGCGATCTTTGTCACCTCAGCAGTAAGTTGAACTAGCAACTCTCGAATTTTAGAAATCTCGGTCTTCGCAATCGACATCGGTGCACTATAAAAAAGTTCCGAAGGAGAATGACGGGCATGACGCTCAATTGCTTTCATGCGCCAGTTCTTGTGCATCGTCCAAATGTAAGGCGAATCGGAAGGCAAATGAGTTCGAGAAGGCCCTATTACAATGCGACCCCGATCGTCTTGAATCAACCCTCGATCGACAAGAAAATTTATAGCGTCATTTGCAACATTTCTCGGGAGATCCAAAGCTTCCAGAAGTTTTGCGCGACTCTGATATTCCGGAATATCAGCAAGCAAACGCAACGCACTCAAAAACCAGTTCGAATAGAAACGCGCACTATCTTCAGGAGCGAGCTGATAATGCGAAGAAATGCGATTCTTGATGTCTTGCCCCTGCTCACGAAGATGGAGCAACCGTTTCTTGATTCGCTCTTTCAATTTCTGAGTTGCAGCACGATCCAATCGAAGAAGCGTTAAAAAGTATTCAGTCTCAAGCTCTGTCAGACCAATGTATTCAGCCACCAACAATCCTTGATCGTCGGTAAAGTGCTGATTTCCTCTCAATATGTGACTGATCATCGTCGTGTGGATGCGAAGATGCTGCGCTAATTTCTGCTGCAATCCCCTTCCACGTCGAGGCTGCGCCGAAATCCAATTCGTTAAAAAGTCCTTGTAGCTGCTGAAATCAAAGCATTTTTTGACCATTAGTGAATATTATTCATCTTTGTTCGTGATTTTTGAACAAAAAACTCTATATCGGATTACATTTCCAGACGATCCTGTTGATGTAAATCACACGTCCCGTGCATTAGGATGACAGGAAAGGAATATTCATGAAAAACCTCTGCAGATTTCTTTTAGCGGCCACTCTAATTACAGCCCTTCCTCAATACGCCCAAGCGGGGATTGATAGCGGCGGAGGAGATTCAGCAGAGGCCGAATTCGTCAATATAGGACGAGGCGTCGCTGCAGCCCTTCGCGCAGGCAAAGTAGACCTTGGCATTGATCTCAATGCTTACGAACAAGTGGTTACAACAACTACGGTTAGCATGGTTCGAGAATCACTCTTTCTGGATGGTCAGGAGCGGGACGCAATCAACTACCCTTGCGAAAAGAAAATCATCGTTAACCGAAATCACTGGATTCCGCTGGCCCCGGTTCTCAAGGTTCAGCTGGCGTTCCATGAATTTCTTGGGATCGCCGGCCTGGAACACAATGGCTACCCGATTTCCAGCCAATTGGTCACTGCATTAGGCCGAGAGAAATTAAATGAGATCGCAGCAACTGCCGCGCCAGAACTGAACTACCATTGTGAGTTGTTTTACAAGAACCGCGTCGGACTGGTATTTTACTCGTGCGGTACGGCGGATTTTTCGACCAAACAAAGTAAGCCTGCCCATTTCGGCAAAGGCTGCGAGCGCATGATCATGGGAGTCACGCAGGAGCTATTTTTCCCCGCTTCCGTCGGTTATCCCACGCCAATGCAGGGAACCTCTATCATCCTCGGAAAAAATCCGAAAAAGGACAATCATAGCTGGATACCTCAGAGTGCTCGCGCCGGAGCTGTAATCGATATTTATAGCGCTCCCCTCACCTTTCAGATCAACCTCGCTCTGACGGAAGGTGGTCTATTCAAGAAACGTCAGGAATACTACTACGCCGTTTGTGAGAGGAAATAGTGTCACGCGAGGGTGAAAATGGACTTGTTTGTTCGCGAATGCTTTCCTACAGCAACAGAAAAACTCAGCGCTATGTAGCTGAAAAGATTGTGAACGGGTCAAGCACCCCAAAATTTAATGCTCGCGCTATTTTCGGATTTTTCCGAGAATTTCGCGGGGCTTTTTTGTTTACACATCTTCTATGTAGAACGAATTCGCAAAAAATAAAAAGCCCCGTCCAGTCCCGCAATTCTTGAGACGAGATCGGAGCTTTTTAATTTAGCCGGCTCTGTCAGAATCGAAGTCGCGCGTTCAAAGCTATGCTGTACGGCAATCGACCACATCACATCGCAGGGACAGTGTGGAAGTTGAAAACGTTACAACCACCGTCGCGTCCGACCTTGCGACCAAGTAAACTAGTACGCAACTGAACTATCGTTTTCCCCAATTCGGTCGGTTTAATTTGAACCGCCTCAACACAACCACTTGTGCAGGCCGGATCATGCGGGAAAGAGATTTGATAGCCCTCTATTTTCCCGTTTTCGTACTTCCGTTCAAACACAGTACAGGTGACGATCGGATCATAGGACCATTCCGAATACATTTGTGAGACGAAGAGCTGAACCTGCACCGCTTCTGCTTCACCCAATCCGACCTCGTGAGTCAGCTCATGCGCGACGAGTGCGGCCATAGTGCGACCGATGGACTCCTTTGGAACACGCGTGAGTCTGGAAACACTAATACAAATGTGCCATCGGCTGTATTCGCCTGCCTTGACTGAGGCGTCTCGCTCATTTCCGTTATCGTCCAAGCACGGGAGAGGCTCGTAAAAGAAGCTGCTATTCGCCAAGTTCCATTCCGCGCTTGATACTGGACGCTCTTTCCCCAGCGGCAACTTCTCAACCGATTGAACCTGGCTAAATCGCCTGAACGCCTCTTTTACCTCGGAGGGCAGCTCACCCTGGTTAGCACCGGCAATAAATACAGGGAGAAAATGAGTAGCGTTGCCCACAGCGACAACTATGTCCATCTCTGTGGTTTTCGAGGCGTTCCCGCCTCCTGTATCCGCGCCACCACCGGCGATTGCCTTATAACCACATAGCGCTAAACCAAAGAATACGATGACCGTCCTGATCCCCATAATGTGCTCCTCCTAACGAGCCGGTATGAATGAGTCAAGTACATCTATTTCTGCTGCCGTTTTATTGATTTAGCAGACTGAAAGATAGAGTTTTAATGACTAACGATTCACCTTAAAGTTTGTTACACAGTCAACTATGACCACCCCCGAACTTTTCGACTATTCCGATTACCGAAAGTACGTTCGCGATCGAATCAAAGGCCTGCCAAAAGGCGGGCATGGACAATATCGAAGGATTGCTCACGAACTGAAGATGCACACAACCCATGTAAGTCAGGTTTTTAGTGGCCGCAAACACTTGAGCGCCGAGCAAGGCACCAAGCTTGCGAGCTTCTTAGCCTTGTCGGAACTTGAAACTCTCTATTTTTTAACTCTGCTCGAATTTGATCGAGCTGGAACCCAGGACTTGAAAGGCGTCAAAAGAAGGATGCTCAACGAAATCCGGGATCGCGCCAAGCGGTTATCAACCCGTCTCCCCCACGATAAACAGCTTACTGAAACAGAGCAGGGCGTTTTCTATTCAGACTGGGTTTATAGTGCGGCACGACTCGCAACCTCCTTGCCAGGAATGAAGACCGCCGATGCGATCAGTACAGAGCTTGGGCTACCCAGGGCAAAGGTTGCAAAAATAATCGAATTCCTGCTCCAGTCCGGACTTTGCGTGCGATCATCCGATGGTCTCGAAATGGGGCCAAAACGAATTCATGTCTCGGCGGAAAGTCCATTCGTCGTTCAGCATCACCGCAACTGGCGTCTTCTCACCGGCACGCGTGCAAATCGCGTCACTTCAGACGAGCTGATGTTTACCGGACCCATGACTCTTTCCTCTACTGATTTCGGCGAAGTACGAAAGGAGCTGGTTCGATCAATTGAAACTGTTCTCAAGCGGGTCAACACGTCTAAGCCGAAACACCTGGCATGCTTAAATATAGACTGGCTGAAATTGATCTGAGATAACTCGAGTTCCGAGGACATTAACAGCTTGAATTCCCCAGATTCGTTTCCTAGCAATAGGAAAAATCAGCGCCAATTAGCTGAAAAGCCACGCGCCGTCAGGTGCGCTGATGTGAACGGGTCGACCACCCCAAAATTTAATACCTCGCGTTATCGCAAGATTTCGCGGGGCTTTTTACTATTCGAAGGCCAAAGCTAAGCTCACCGAACAACTAGGCACGGGTTAATACCCGTACAAATCCAACGAAAACGAGCACAGTTTGTCAGATGGCGAATCGCGAACGATCGCTTTTGCTTCTTCAATTGCTTTGACCAGAATCGATTTCACCCGGATCCGATCTTCATCCGACAAAGTCACCACTGACGAATAATGAAGATCGTTGCTCTGGGCCCGATCCTCACGTTCCAAAGATCGAATCGCCTCGATGCGCCAGTTGATGTGGTGTTTCGCAATGAGGGGCGAATCAGCCCCGAGATGAATGCGAACCTGCCCCGTCACAAAACGGCCCTTCTCCTCGCGCGCAAGATCCACCGAGGCAAGAAAAGCCAAAACCTCTGATACCTTCTTGAGCGACAGGCCGAGTGCAGCTGCGATTTCCTTTTTCGTCTGAAACTTCGGCGCCGTCAGCAAAACATGAATCGCGGCGTAATACCATGCACTGTAATAAGTTGTTTGCGCTTCAAGCGACAGAGGCTGCTTCACGCCGAGACGATCTTTCAAATAGAGCTGTTTTTCCTGCGCCTCTTTGATCTCAGCGAGGTATCTGTTTTTCAAAGATGCTGTTCCCGCACGCGCGTACTGCACCAATAAAAGAAAATAGCGGATCTCCCGATCCGCGTGGTTCATGAACTCACTGATTTTCTCCGCCTGCTCCAGACTGAAATCCGCAGTATCTGTGGCCAGCACCCTCGAAATATACGCAAGCTGACACTGAGCCGCGCGCGCGAGTTCCGAGCGAACACCACGACCTTTTCCGGGCTGCGCCCGGATCCAATCGTTCAGGTAACTTTTGTAGTCGCGATATTCGATCAGGCGGTTCATCTGATTCCCAAGGGTTAAAACAGCAAACTAAACCATTAGTATAATTTTGACTTCTAATTTAATTAATTTCAACTACCCGCCCATCGGACGCTCTGCTATTTCCAGCCATACAACGCAGCGCACAATGCGAAGCGTAACGCTAAGGAGCGAGTTATGAAAAAGTCCAATATGATAAAAGTCCTGTGTTTCGCGGCCGTGTCTGCATCCCTCTCCAGTGCCTCTGCCTGGGCACAACCGACGATCACTTGCGAAGGGACTGTTTCGATTCACGAGGGAGACAAAACACCTGAAATCGTGAACCAGGTTCAGCTCGAAACGGCCTATCAGGATGAGCGAAACCTCGCTCTCGATGGATTGACTGAAGACTATAATTTCGGAGCCGATTTCTTTCTCGAAAAGAACCGCGCCTCCCTCTATTTCATAGAAGAAAAGACGGGCAAACAGACTTCCTCGAGTGCCTTTTATGCAATGCCAAAAGGCTTCGGCGCCGTAGACCTGGTGAGCACCGAAAAGCTCCCGAACGGAGCCACTCAAATGGTGACCCTCTCTTGTCTCGTGAGGGAGTAATTCAGGATAGGGCTCCTACCCACTCGTTCGAAGCAGGAGCTAACTTCTGAATACATTTAGGGAATAATTTACCTGAGTAGATTGGTCAATAATATTGCATTCTCGCGTCCCGGCGGGTAAAAGATCGCTGCGGAGCGGATTGCCTCGGAGTTGAAATATGTTGCAGCACCTCAAATTCATTTCTCTATCGTTGTTCATAGTGATAGCGGCGATCGGGGCTACCGTTTCGATACCTGCGGCGCAAGCAGGCGGAGATTCCAGCGGCGGCGGTTCCGGAGTCGCGACATTCAAAGCGGGACAGCCGCATACCTCCCAGAACCTTCTGAAAGTGGAAACGCTGGCGCTCTTTAAAGCCCGGCGTGCGGGGCAGAATCTGGTACTTTCACCTGACCCTGACATCAAACAAGACGAGCTCGTGCAGTCCTCGATCGAAATCGAAGTTGCCCGATGGATGCAGAAGGTCCATGCCGAGTTCGAAAGAATAGCGCCGGAATTTCACGCGCTGTTCTTACTCGCCGACGAAAAATTCATCGAACAACAGCTGCAGACCCGGGACATCTACGAAACATCAAAGACCACAACGCCGAACGCTGCCCCGCTCAGTCTGGAACTCGATATTTTGAATGACTTTGGCGATCGTCCCGACCTGTCTCCGGATCAGGAGTTCGTGCAGATCGTGAAACGCACTTCGCCGGTTTTTCACATCAACCAAGCGCTCTGGACCAAGATGAGCGTTGAAGATCGTGTTGATCTCAGGATTCACGAAGCTGCTTACGCAATCTCCCGGCACCCCGACTCCACTCGAATTCAGAAATTTGAAATATACCTGCTTTCGGCCATCGCCGAGGGCCGCCCTCTCGATCCTGCTGAGTTCAAGAGACTTGCTTCTTCCGAATGGAATCTCGCTGCCGCCGAAGGCACTCTTTTGACCCAGGCGATCCAAGTTCCAGGCGCAAAAAAGACGGAGATCCAACCCTACTCCAGCAACAGTCTTATCCCCGAAGCCATTCCTGACGGAATCCCTACAGGCCCGGCTTCCGGATACGAATCGCTCCAGTGTGGGATCGTTTCAGATTTCAACTCCTCTGACCCGAAGGCCGCCTTCCACTTCCTTTACTGGAATGGCAAAAATGGAAAGAAGATTGAAAAGAGCTTCTCTGCGGATGAGCACAAAATGGTCGCAACTCTTCAAGAAGCCTCACGGCGCTATCTCGATGCGCAGATCAATCCATTGGTGCACCCTTTCACCCTGAACTACCCGGATGTTTTTTGCTTCAAAAAGGGGTTGCTCGGAATCGGCCTCGGTAAATTGCGTTTCGTTGAATTTCGCAAAGCTTACAATGCGAAGACCGCACAAAGGAAGATCGAAGAAATTCGAAGCAATCTCGCCGGATCTCTGGCTGGCCTGATTTATGAACGCATTCAGGCAGAGTATGATCATTTTTTTGAGAACGGGGGGCCTCAACTGAGCGTTCATGATCTGGCCAGACTGGCGAGTGCGAAACGCCACGAACTCGCCCCCTTATTCGATCTTCTACGCAGCGAATCCGCGGTTCTAGCTTTAAGCACGGAATTGACGTACTGGATCGAACTCAAAAGCGCCTACTCGCGCCGCTGTGACTATCTGGACGACTTGGGCGAACGCTCCGGTTGCCGTGTCGAACTCATGCAAGCGGAAATGGAACTCTACAAGCTCGAATCAGAGATACTCGCAATGAGGGCGGAACGGTCTACGATTGAGCCTCCGAATGTCATCTACATCCCCGGGCCTCGCGGCCGAATCGGACAACTCGTCGAAAAGGCTGATCCGTACGTGATTCTCGACCGGCTTGCGTTTGAGATTGGGCGGTAAACTCAGAGAATAAGACGAAGCACCTCAATGAAAGAGCGTATCTCGAACCGAAAACCATCTTGCAAAACCCAAAACAGCTTCCTTCAAGCAATAGGAAGAAATCAGCGCCAAGTGGCTGAAAAGCCACGCGCCGTCAGGTGCGCTGATGTGAACGGGTTAAGTACTCCAAAACTTAATGCCTCGCGTTATTTGCTGATGTATCAGCCGGTTTCGCGGGGCTTTTTTGTATTCACTCGGAAGGTGTTTAAGATGAAAAATTGCACGTCAGAGAGAATGATCCAAGTGATGAGTTTCGCGCTTCTAATTCTTCTTTTTGGTTTTGCTGGTTGCTCCGGTGCGCCGACGAGCAAATCGCAAAACGCTTTGTTAACCAGACAAGAGGTCACCGAGGACATTGAATACACAAAGAAGATGCTGAAAAACGCCTACGTAGGGCACCGCTTTCAATCTGCCGATGTCTTTGAAAAAGCGTTAGCAAACCTTGAGACACTTAAAAATTCCGCGACCGAACTGAATGCAAAGCAGCTTTGCGATCAGATCGAAAACGCAATTTCGGTTCTTCCTGATTCTCACCTGTTTGCTGCGTTTCCCATTCAAAATGGCTATAGCCCATGTAGTCGAGCAGGCATGCGTTTTGAAAAAAGCCAGTCAACAGTTGGCGATAATTTACAGCTAGATCCGAACAAGAAATGGTCTCTTTTAGAAAGAATTACACCAAATGGGAAACGAATAAAGGTCCTCGCCATTTCAAGTTTTAGCGGCGCCGGAAACTTAAACGACAGCCACTGGAAGGATTTCATTGACACCTCCAACACGCTTGCTCGGGAAAGATACTTCGTTATTGATCTTCGAGAGAACGGCGGAGGCTCCGATCGGGCAATCAATTCCTGGATACAAAATCTGCTCTCTGGTGAAAAGCAGCTCATGCCCCCCATTTGGGTTCTTCAGAGTGAAGAAGCCTTTCAAGTCCGCCTGAACTCATACCAGTTTAATAAGACTCGAGCAAAAACCGACGACGACAAATCCTATCAGGATAAAATGATCGCGTCTGATACGGACCGCCTTAACGAAAGTCGTAAAGGAAAATTAGCTAGATGGGATCAACAGGACTGGGGTACCTACAAAGGCAAAGCTCCGCATTCCTATACCGAACTCACACAAGCGGGACGATGCATTTCGGAAATGTCGGGTTGGCAATCCTTCCTAACTCCGGCCTCTATATTCAAATGGGCGTGAAGTACTTCACATCACGCTATGGATTCATCGAAACGACGGGAATTCCGCCTAACATCTCGGTGGAATCAGGAAAGGACGCTCTCGCGCAAGCGTTAAAAGAAATCGATAAGAGGAATAAGCGTGACAAATAACTCCTTGGATTCAGCGTAAAGACTTTCCTACAACCTGAATTCGGTACCCAGTGCAACACTAGGGCTAAAAAGTAGCAGGGCCAAATCCCCTGCTCTGATACCTTACGACTCACAAGAGAAAGAAAAGTGTCAGGTGAGATATCAACGACGTCATCGACAAGGAGCCCGAATTTTGAATTACTAGACTCCAAATCAGGACGCTGGGGTGGCAGGGACGGATTCTTTTGGACGCCGGTTTCAAAAGACGAGGCCATGGCCGTCGAAAAGGAGCTTCGTGCCGCAACGGCGAAGCTTTGACGGCGGGCAGATCAAACTCAATTCGCTTGGAAGCGAAATTGTCTGCTGTATAATTCACGTATTGGAGATCATCAAAAAAATGAATCATCGCAATAAGCTTTATTTCTCAGGTACAACGTTCGCAGTAGTGCTTTTGGCGCTTCAAGGGTGCTTTGGCTCCAGAGATACGCCCGATAGCACGCTTAAGACTCTTGCAGAAAAAGCGGTAACGGTTCTGGATTTCAACTACAACAACGGCACCGTTAGCCCCGATTATCAGTATCAGGTCAGTTATAAAGTTGATTTCCAGGGTGCCAGCTTAGTGACATCCGTTACCAAAGGAAACAGCGTCACAGAGGCACTCCCTACGCCGGGAACAAAATCGTTGACTGATGAGCAGCTTGCCCAGATCAGAGCGCTATTCAACGAAATTCGAGTCGGCACTTGCCCTTTCGGATACCCATCAATCGGAGGAGGAATCACGAGGATCGATGTGTATACATCCTCTCCCTCGATCGATTCGATTATCTATATAAGTGACTGCACCGGGATGAGAGCCTCCGGTTCTTACCAGACGACAGCTGCAGAAACCCAATCGTTTACTGATTATATTCAGGGCCTCTAGGCGACACGGGCCGAGGCACTAAATAAGCTGCACTCCTGTCCGGCAAATCCATTCTTGCAATCTGCCGCGCCGCACTATAGAAGACTACCTGCTTGATTTTGGGGAGGATTCTTGGATGGCACTCGGTTTACGATCTATCACGGCAGCAGCGACCTATCTCGGGTTGATTCTCGTCAGCCCGAACGCAGGAGCTTCGTTCCCGGTAATTACTGTAAAACTGAGCGAAACACCGGAAGCCTTTAAGAATCCCATGAAGGGTTTCAGACCTAACCAGATGCTGGTGGATAAGACCTTTCGTGAGCATGAATACGCAACAATTTTCAAACACTATATCAAGTACACTGATCTCGAACAAACGGCTGCTGATGGTGTTGAAAAAATCATCGAATGGAGCAATGAAAACTGGTCCGGAATCGAAAAGAGAAATTTGAAAATAATTCCCCGTGTTGCCGTAGTCTTTCCGGGACTCGGTGAATACTGGCCCGATGGCGTCCCGGCGGGAGATTGGACTTCCACTGAACTGCGAAATCGCTTCGTTGGGCTGGTGGAAAAGCTCGGAAAAGCCTGGGACAACGACCCCCGTGTGGCCGCAGTTGAAATGGGTCTTTGGGGCAAATGGGGCGAGCATCAGATCTTCCCGGAAAAAATTAACGGGGATTCCATCATACCCTGGGATTTTCAACTCGCGCTGGGCAATGCTTTTTCCAGCGCCTTCAAGAATAAGAAAGTGATGGCCCGCTATCCGCATACCTTCTGGGGCTATTCCTTCGGGTTCTTCTGGGATTCCTTTGGCATGCCGGAAGAATGGTGGCGCGGACGTGATTTGATGGCCCGAAATGTCTGGCGGACTGAAATGATCGGAGGCGAAATCGCCTATGATTGGGGAGATCAGACGTTTTTTGGAGGAAGCCCCGACGGCACGGTTGGATGTGACGCCTGCACGGATTATGTGACCGCCTACATCGCCAAAACCCACGTTTCCAGCCTGGGATGGGTTTCTGATTACGATCCTACCCAGCCAGGAGTCGAAAAGAACGCAGCGCGAATGCAAAAAACGATGGGCTATCGATTTGTGATCAAGGAAGCAACCTTTCCAGCGGGGATTTCCAATAATGAAACGTTCTCTGTTTCTTTCGACGTTTCGAACGTTGGATCGGCACCTTTCTATTACAAATGGCCGGTGGGAATCCGTCTGCTCGATTCAAATAGAAACGTGGTATGGAGTGATCAGTTCGAAGCCGATATCACGAGGTGGATGCCCGGGGAGAAAACAACGATTCAAAGCACCTTCTCAGTATCGAATTTACCTGCGGGATCGTACGTTTTAGCCGTGACCGTCCTCGATCCGGCGAGTGGGACACCGAGCCTCAGATTCGCAAATTCAAATTATTATGAGGGCGGATGGACGCCGCTCGGAAAATTGGGCGTAGGCAAGATCTCGACCGACCAGGACCTTGGGGAGTTCGATCTACTGAAGCCCGATCAGACGTTGCATTACTGATTCGAAAGTCAACTCCCGCCTGCGAGTAACCCTCGTCGGGAAAGTAGCCAATGCTTCAAAACCCGCGGATTTACGTACGAATAAATCTCCTGTCGCAAATGAGAAGCCCACCGACCTGAACCCCGTTTCTCACACGGACCCCATTCACAAATTGAGAGACTTGAGTGAGAAAGTGGCACCAAAATAACTCGGCGTATCAACACTTATTCACACGACCACCTACGAAGCCAAGCCCCACGCCAGCCAAATGCGTTCCGCGATATCTTCATTTCATAGGGTCATTACGTAAGAACTATTTTGGTGCTTTCTAATAGTCCCTTTAGTATTACGGGCCGCATGAAAACATTTCACTTTCTTCTCGTCCTGCTAACGGTGATCACGCTTTCCTCCAATGCTATGGCAATGGGCAAGCGCAAGCCGCAAAAGCCCGTATGGCCTCCACACGAACTCAACTTCGTGGTCGACTCGCAGGAATGGTTACAGGTGTCCCAAGCCTTCACAACGCAAACAGCAAACATCAAACTAAAGGAAGGTCAGTCCCTTGGACTCCCCTTTGACGGGCCT
>DATDSK010000274.1:0-6307 GCA_035291325.1 Bdellovibrionota bacterium
CGCTCTGATAAAGCGGGTCATTCGTCGTCGCTATGATTGCCGAGGTCGTGCGGGCAGTCGCGCCGCCGCTGAAGTTGCGGTCAGCGGAATAATAGACACCTGAGCTATCCGTGTAGGCCGTGCCTCCCGCGACGATGGCAATCGATGTGGGGGCTGGCGTCGGGGTGGGCGTAGGCGTGGGAGTCGGAGTTGGCGTAGGCGTGGGAGTCGGGGTCGGTATCGGGGATGCGACTTTTGAAATACGAATCGCGCTCACTTTGGCATTGTTTACGACTGAAATGAAATCGATCTTGATCGTTCCGTTTGTGACGGTGACCGGGAAAACCTGGTCGTAGGCGGCGTTTCGACCCGCCCTTGCGTAAATGTCGAAATTCGTTAGCACGGTTCTGCCATTGATCACCACATTGAACAGTCGCTGACCCGCGGCTGTGAAGTAGATCTCCGCGAATTTTAAATTGACGCTGTAATTTCCGTTGTTAACGTCAAAGGTGTAGGAGAAATTCCCGTAACGTTCACTTTGATAAAGGGGGTCCTCCGTTGTCGCGGTAATCGCGGACGTCGTGCGCGCGGTGGCGCCGCCGGTGAAACTGGTGTCATCACCATACGATATTCCTTGCGAATCCGTGTATGCTGTTCCTCCAGCCACTACCGCGAGGGTGCCAAAGGATCTTGAGGTTGAGCCGAAAGGCGAACCGGTTCCGACGGCCGGAGCTGTCGGAAACATCGGCGAGACATCCGGGCCGATCGGGGGCCAAGGAACCGCGGCGTCCATCCATGCGGGTCTCGAGGCCAAGTAGAGCGAGGCCGGGAGTACGCGATCGAGGCTGTTGAGGCTTGTGTCCGCATTGTCGTTCAGCACGGTTCCGTTGGTGACCGAATCCCAGTTGACGTGCCTTAGAACAGTCGCCAGAACTGTCGGATCATTGTAAGAGGCGCCGAAGTCGCCGTCCCGCTCGTAACCGAAACGGTAAATCGTGGAGTCAGTCATGGCGTGATTCAGGGCGTGAAATTGATAAGAAGCCTCAATGCCTCGTGTACCAAGCACGTTGCCTATAAAACTGTAGTAGTGCTGTCCGGATTGAACGTCCACGTCCCAAGGACCGTTGACTTGCCCGGATTGCAGGCTCTGCCTGTTACGAAAGTAGACCTGATAACTCGAAGTTCCCCAGACTTCATCCGCCCGTAACCTGCCATTTGTATAATTGCCCTCGATCAGATTCATCATCGGATGGGCGCCATGAGCTCCGATCGCCGATAAGTTCCAGTTGCTGGAACTCTCGCTCACGAGGTCGGTGATGTAGTTATAAGAGATGACGTTCCCCGAGGTCACACCGCTCAGCATGATTCCGGTGGTCAGGTGATAGATTTGATTGTTTTCGATGAGATTCGCCGAGGTGTATGGGGAGGCATAGATTCCGTAAATTCCGAGATCCCTCGGTGCGGTAATGGACGGCTCGTGGAGTTTACATCCGCGTACCGTGTTCCGGTATGCGGCAAAAATCCGAAGACCCGTCTGATGTGAACCGAGGATTTCGACATTCAAAAGCCACGAATTCGACGTCGCTTGCATGAGAACCGTTCCGTTATCACCGGCTTGGTCCGCGTTACCGCTCAGCAGGTTGTCGATTGTCAGGTTCTCGACTCCGGCAGCCTCTACCGTCTCGAGGATTTTCGTGACTTGCGGATTGAGCGAGCCATTGTAGTTTGCATAAAAAGGTATCTCCACAACCAGAGTTCTCGAGGTCGGAACGCTTTTGATCTTGGCAACCTGCCCGAAAGATCGTGATCCCCTCTCGCGTCCGCACCAGGTACAGGCGCTGTTATTGCTGCCCACGTTATTAACGGGGGGAATACTCTCGGAATCGTTCAGCTGGTCTATGACGATCAGATCACCGACCTCGAAACCATGGTCGGTCTCGGTAGTGATTGTGGTTTGGCCTTTTGCGAGGCTGCCAGCGACATTGGTTGTGATGTATCTATCGGGAGCTCCCGCGGAGCCGATCCTGACAAAATAGTTTGATGATGTCCCGGTGCCTTTCAGGATCGTTGTGCCCATTCCGGCGCCCCGGAGGGTAATGCCCTTTCCAAGTTGAAGAGGAGGGGTGACCCGGAATGTTCCCGCGCTGAGTTTCACGACTTTCCCTTCGGCGCAGGAGTTGATCGCATTTTGGATTGCCAGGGTATCGTCCGCTCCAGAGGGTCTCAAGCTGGCGCAAAGATCCGTTCGAGCGGGGATGTCGTTTTCGACACCTACGTTTCCATGCCAGACGATCGCGCGGGAACTCGGGAGAGCGTACGTGGCCTGCGCGTTGGAATAAGGCAGTGACACGGCAAACGTAACAAACAATACCTGGGCAATAATGGTCCAAACTTTCATTTTGCAACTCCGAATATGGGTTCTATATCCGATAAAAACAGTCACAGATTAAGAGCCTAGCAGGAACTTGGTCGAAAGTGACCTGTGTCAGACTCGACACGTCCAGGAAATGGAGATGGTAATTCGGACGTATGTATTGAATGACACGGCGATTTAGGCGGCTGCGAGTCCTCAAAAAAATTTTTGCGGCATTCCGATCCGGGAGCTTTCAGATGAATCTTGCATTCCCGAAACATGTCTTTCTATGATGTTCTGATCGCGTTGAGCATAATTCGAGAGGTGGAACGTGTCAGACATTATTCAAAAAATCAGCTCTCTCTTCTCTAAACGAAAAGCACCCCCGGCACTTGAGCAAGCTCGGCCGATCGAGTCCGAGAAATCCTTGCAGATCGATGTCCCTTCGATGAATGATTCTCAAATTGCAGAATGGCTCGCGCGTTCTTCAGAACGTGAGGTGCTCAGGGCGCTTCATGGTATTCAGGATTCCGAGTTGCAGCTTCGGGTGTTGCGCTTCGTTGATGACGAGGAACTCCTTAAAAAAGTGAGCCGCAGCCGCTTTGACAAAAGGGTCAGGCGGCAGGCCGAAAAGAAACTTCGAGAAAAGGAAACCCGCGCGAACGATTCCACGGTTCAGGAACTTGAGGCGGCGAATCGGCGGATTCAGGAGTTCCTCGACCGGCCCGACTGGGACAACGCCTCCGAGCTGGTGCGCGAAATCGGCAGATTCCAGAATATTTCTGACCCGGCAAGTGCGGCGGTTTTCGATCAATTTCAAAAATTGCGGAAGAGCCTTGAGAAGGAAGTCGAGGCTTATGAAAGGACCTGTCTCGAGATGGAGGAGATTTGTGAGCGGATTGAAACTCCCGAGCAAATTTCCAAGTCGGAGTTGGGGCGCTTGCGGGCGAGATGGAGCGAGCTTGAGGAGAGGTACAGGTTCCCGCCGAGTTTTGGGACCATCGCACGTTTCGATAAGAGTTTGGAATTGAGGGGGCAGTCCCGGCAGAGGGAGCTTCAGGCGCGAGCCGAGGAACAGGAGAAGCTCAAAAAAAGGCAGAGGGCGGAGGCCGCTCAGAATGCCGAAAAAGCGAAACGAAAACGCGAGGAGGAACGGAAGATTCGCGCGCAGAGCCTCGATCAACTGCTTAGCGCGCTAAAGGAGCTTTCCGGACAACTGGGGTCCCCTCATGCCGACAGCCAATTGCGGCAGCACAAGGCGGCGCTTCAGGACTTGGGTCGGTTCAAGGCAGAGTTCCCCGGACCTTATAAAGAGGCAGAGGCTCTTCTCAAGGTTCTTTCGGCTCAGCGAAGTGAAGCGGCGGAGAACGCACGCTGGGATAGCTGGGCTCGAACGGATCGCGCGAAACGAATTGAAGAGGAGCTCGAGAAACTTTTTGAAAGTATCCAGACGGAAGCCGATCCCGAACTGGCCACGCAGCGCGCGATGGGATTGAGTCAGAAACTCTTTGACGCTTCGAAGGAAATGCGGGAGCTCGGAAGCCTGGAACGCGACAAGGATCAGGCGATCTGGGAGAAGTACAAAGCGCTCTCGGATAAAGGGTGGGCACTTTGCGAGCAGATGCGCGGTAAAGTGCTGGAAATTCTGGTCGCCACGGTTTCGGGGTCGCTTGCGGCGCCCGTTGAGTTTTCGAAAGCCCAGCTCGCGGACCCGAAGTTGCGGATGCGATTCAGACCCGAGGCCCTTGAGACTTCTTTTGCCGATCGCATGAAGGAGCTTCGAAACCGCTTCGCCCAGATCGGGGCACGAAGATCCGAGGCCGGGCACGACATGGAATTCGTGGTCGGGAAACTTTTTGAAACCTACTTTCGGGAATTCAACCTTTATCACGGAAAGCTCAAACGCGAGGAGCTCGAGAGCATCAAAAGAAAGCAGCAGCTTCTGAGTGAAATGAAAGCTCGTTGCGAGAATGCCTCCGTTTCTTTGATCGAGCGCGCGAACGCGGCCAAGCGCTTTGAGGAGCGCTGGCGCAAGGAGCCGGTTCCGGAGTCCGCGAAAAATGAGCTTGAATCGGAGTTCGATGCTTTTCGAGAACGCCTTAGTGCCGAAATTGTCGCCGACCTGGAACGTCAGATCGGAGTCATTACCGAGGCTCGATCCAAGGCCGAGTCCATCCATTCTCAAGCCGAAGGTAAAACCGGGCTTCAGCTTTCAAAAGCGCTTCAGTCACTTGCACGATCGGAGTCCGAAATTAACGTCGTGCAGAAGACCTGTTTGCAGCTCTTCCAGTATTTGAGCACGAGTGATCGGATGGCCGCATCCGTTCCAGAGGAGCTGAAGGTTCGGCTGAGTACTGAGGCGGATTTATTCGCAAGCAAATTGAAGGACGTTCGGGAGAATATTCAGGCCGAAATCGACCGCCGTTTATCTGCCCGAAGAGAGCTGGTTTCCGAGGCAGAAACGCTGGCTCGTCTGAGTGGTTCAGAGAGTGACTGGAACGCGGCCGCAAAGCGGTTCGAGGAATTGAAGCAGCAGTGGAAGCAGAGTGGGGCGGTCGGGCAGAGCGATGATGCCCAATGGAATCTGCTCTTTTCGCATCTTTGCGATTGTTTCGGTGTGCGCTTCAAGGCTCGTGAAAAGGCGCGGACACCGGCGGAGAAAGAGGCCGCGCATCATGCCCGTGGCGACCTGTTGTGCGCGCTCGCCGCATTGGGTCGTTTCGAAACGGATGCAAAAGCACCGGAACTGCCGCTTGGTTTCGAAGAGAGCCCCAAAGTGCCGGCAAAGATTCTGGAGCTTGGCCTGAGATACCGGCAGATTCTCGCTCTCGACCCGAAGGAGGGAGTGCTCAAAGAGACCTGCAAGATCATGGAGCACTGGGGCAGAATCGGTGATCCCGATGAGGATCTTTCGTCATTTTGGGGCTATTACCTGGCCCGGGTCCATTCGCTACTTAAGTTGTCCTGAATATTGTTTTGCCAGCCGCTTGATTGAACCCGCGATTTCTGTGCCTTTTACTTCCGTCTCCGTCAGTTGGCGAAAGTGGGTATAGGATCCGGCGACCCCGGCGCTGACCCCCAGGTTCGCAGCTACGCCGATAGCGACAGGCTTGTTCTTGTTGCGGGTAAAGCAGCTTGCGTGCATCACGGCATCCAAACCAAAACTCGCGCTCACGCCGCCGGAAATTCCGCAAAACGGCCCGGCGTAGTCATTGAGCTTTCGCATGTTAAAAATCAAATTAATACTGGCTCCTCCGACCGCTTCTGCCTTGGGCCCCAGAAGTACGCCTCCGAAGCGGAATACCCCAATTTTCCATGAATCGGGCTGATGGGGATTGGGGAGCACTACGATTTCGTAGCCTCCCTGTGGTCCGGCGCCCAAGCTTGCTCCAGCAAAAACACCGATGCTGTAGCCACTTAAAAGACGCCCATCTCCTTTGGAGGACTTCATGATGGAGCGCAGCTTGCGCCGAATGACGTCGGGCGCGATGGGAAGCTTGAGCTCTCGAACCGCGTTTACGGCTCCTTCGATAATCGCCTCGGAAAGGACATGCTGGTTAACGGCTTTCATATCGTGATCTAACGTCTCGATTACCTGGGGCAGGCTTTCACGAGAACGATGGCATTGGAGCGGAATATTGCCGGCTTCCGCGCCGGAAACCGTTGTGAGTAGAACGAGAACTAAAATAGTTGAGAACGAATATTTCATGGCCTACCTAAAATTGTAACGTAATATCGGACTATTGTCGGCCGCTATTTTTTGAAGGGCTGATTTGCGATTCCAGGTGGGGAGTGAGATTCTTGAGAAATGTTGAAGGAGTAGGGAAATGCCTAGAATTGCGAACGGTTTGCTCTTCATCATATCTCTGAGTATCGGTACCGCCTGGGTACTCCCGATTATCGCCCAGGCAGAGGTCTGCCAAGAACTTAGGCAGTTGATCGATGGAGCCGCTGGAGTCAAATACAAGGAAGACC
>DATDSK010000275.1:0-23350 GCA_035291325.1 Bdellovibrionota bacterium
GCAAGTCACACATCAGTGCCGTCGATGCTTGGAAGATCGAAGAAGGTAGCCGGGATGTGATCGTCGCGGTCATCGACACGGGGATTGATCCGACGCATAAAGCGCTCGTCAGGAATTTGTGGCGCCAACCGAACTCCAAAACTTCAAACGTGTTTGGCTGGAACTTTGTCACGGATCACCCGAACCCAATCGATGACCATGGCCACGGGACTCATGTCGCCGGCATTATCGGCGCGGTCGGCGATCCCGAATCCGGGGTCAGCGGAGTGGCTCACAATGTCTCAATCATGGCCGTCAAATATTATTGGGAGGCCAATTCCGGGAAAGTGAATCTCGCCAATACGGTGAAAGCGATCAATTACGCGGTTGATCATGGCGCGAAAATCATTAATTACAGCGGCGGCGGCCCCGAATTTTCCGAAGACGAGTATCTCGCGATCAAACGCGCCGAAGCACACGGCGTGCTCGTTGTCGCGGCGGCCGGAAATGAACATCAGAATTCCGATGTTCCGGAGAATTATTACTACCCAGCCGCTTACCAGCTCAGCAACATCATTTCGGTCGCGGCAACTGACATGAACAATATGCTCCTCGCCTCTTCGAACTGGGGGAGCAAGGTCGACGTGGCCGCACCGGGCGAGAACATCTACAGTACTTTGCCTCAGAACCGTTATGGGATGATGACCGGCACCTCGCAGGCAACGGCGTTCGTGAGCGGCGTCGCCGCGCTCCTTCTTTCGAGGGATCCGACACTGAAGCCGTTTCAAATCCGGGAGATCATCAAAAAATCCGTCGACCGGTTCGCGCATTTGCAGAACAAAACCGCTACCGGCGGCCGCGTGAATGCCTACTCAGCACTTCTCGCTCTCAAGGATCGGGGAAGGCTTGCCACGAATCCGGGAAAACCGGAGTTGGTGGCGCGCAGGCCGGTTTCTTTGCTCAGGTCTCTGATCGAATCGCCGGGTTTCGCCCAGTAAGAGCGGGTGGGTTTGGCTTTCTGCGAATCTGCGCGAGAGCCTGCTGACACGACGCCACTTCCGGTCTAAGATACCCGCATGAAAGGGCATCCTCTTCAACTCCGGCCCGACCGGCTCATCGTGCTGTCCTCGATTCTGATCGTCTTGGCGTTTCCGCCTTGGGATCTGAGTTTTCTGATCTGGATCGCGCTGATCCCCTGGTTCATGGTTCTGAATCGGGCAACTTCATATCGGAACGCCTTCGTTCAAGGTCTATGGCTGAGCTTTTTCATGACCTTGGGCGGGTTCTATTGGGTCGCGTCGGTTTTGCATGAATTCGGCAATGTCCCCCTTCCCCTCAGTATTCTCGGACTTCTCCTGTTCGGACTCGTGTGCCAGCCGCAGTTCCTGATCACCTCTCCCCTATTCGTGTTTTTCAAGAGAACCGGGGGGAGCTGGCTTCACACTGCTTTGCGCGGAACCCTTTTTGCGCTGTTTCTCGGGCTCGTCTACGTCGCTTGTGACTGGATGATTCCCAAGCTCTTCGTCGACACGCTCGGGCACTCTCTTTACCGCGCTCAAAATCTTCGCCAGATCGCCGATTTTGGCGGAGCGCACCTTCTGACTTTCTTGATTTACCTCTGCAACTTTTCGCTTTGGAAATTCTTAACGGGCGTCCGACAGGGCTCTTGGAAGGACGCCCTGCGAACGGAAGCTCCGGTCGCCCTGTTGACCGCCGTGCTGTGTCTGGGGGGCTGGTATTACGGGCATGAACGCAACAAAGCACTCAGTGCGGTCTTTGCAAATCCCACGGGTCACCTTCAGGTCGCGGTCATTCAGGGGAATATCGGCGACTTTGACAAAATCGCCGCCGAACGGGGAATCCGAGGGGCAGGCGAGAAAGTCATGAGCACTTTCTTTGAGTTGTCCGAGGAAGCGCTCAATCTGACGCCAAAACCGGATGTGCTGATCTGGCCTGAAACGGCCTATCCCTCCACTTTTCGAACGCCGCAGACGACCGAGGAGTTCGCGCGTGACCGCCAGGTGGAATCCTTCGTGCGGAAGCGCGGCATACCTCTCCTTTTTGGCGGATACGATCATTCCTTTAACAAGGACTACAATTCATTTTTCTTTCTGACTCCACTTCCTCAGACCGGTGCCGGCACGCTCGCTTCGTTGGAACAGCACGAGCTCGACCTCCAGATCTATCACAAGAACATTCTGCTTCTTTTCGGGGAATATATCCCCGGCGCGGAACGGATCCGGTTTCTCCGCGATCTTTTCCCGCAGGTCGGAAATTTCGGCCGTGGAGAAGGACCGATCACGCTCAAGATCCGTTCGCGAAATTCAAAACTTCAGACAGTGCTCGCGGGGCCCGTCATTTGTTACGAGGCGCTCTTTCCGAACTACGTGATCGAAGCCGCCCGGCGCGGGAGTCAGATGATCCTGAACATCACGAATGACTCCTGGTTCGGACCTTTTGGCGAACCGCAGCTTCATCTGGCACTTGTCACCTTCAGGAGTATCGAAACACGGCTTCCGCAACTCCGGGCAACGAATACGGGGATTTCAGCGCTCATCCTCCCTGACGGCGAAATCGTGCAACGCACATCGATCGGACAGCCGGAAGTCATGAATGCCCGCGTGCCGATTATTTCGCCGGTCCCGACGGTGCTCAAAAAGTGGGGTGACTGGTTCGGTTCGTTCGCGTTCTTTTGCGGGATCATCGGAACAGCGGGGCTAGCGGCCCACTCGCGTACGGCGTCGCAAACTCAGAGCTCAGCCGGTTCCGGTAAATCGCGCCGTTTCAGCCACAAAAGATCCTGAACGTTCAATTCATGATTCGCCAGCCGGGCGCACACAAAAAGGTAATCACTGAGACGATTGGCGTATTCGAGAACTTCCGGGCGCAACGGCGCCCCACCAGGCACGCGATGAAGGAACACAAGTTCACGTTCCGCCCGCCGGGCGACCGTCCGCGCGAGGTGAAAAAGCGCGGCTATCCGGGTTCCTCCGGGGATGATGAAATCGGAAATGCTTGAGAGCCCTTGTTCCATCCTGTCGATCTCGTTTTCAAGCCGGAGGATATGTTTCCGCTCGATCCTTTCCAGCAGCTGTTCGTGTCGTCCGTTCGAAGTCGCGAGTTCCGCCCCCAGCACCAAAAGTTCCCCTTGTATGCGAATTAACCGTTCCCGAAGATCGCGCAGCCGCTCCGTCGCGAGATAGCCCTCTTCCGCCAGGGCGAGTCCGAGAACCGCGTTCAGTTCGTCGAAATCTCCGTAGGCACGCACTCGCGGACTGTCTTTGGCCACTCTGAAGCCGCCAATCAGGCCGGTTTCGCCCTGATCACCTTTTCGCGTATAGATTTTCACCCAATTCCTCCGAAGGCGGCTGCCGCCCGTTTTTTTGAAACGATAATCAAAGTTTGCTTGACGCTCAAGCCTTCGGTAGATAAAACAAGCACCTCATAGTGAGCGCGGGCTTAGCTCAGTTGGCTAGAGCGCCACGTTGCCAACGTGGAGGTCGAGGGTTCGAACCCCTTAGCCCGCTCCAATTTTCCGCCCCCCTATTTCCTGTAAAAACATTGGTCAGTTTTGATTTTCACCCTAAATCCGCAGCCCTGGGGCGCGCTCTTGCCCTGGGTATTTACAAGCACACTGTGTCTCATTATACTTAATACTTGACGGTTTCTGTCAGTTTATTTTAAGGAGGACGGTTCATTTGTCAAAACCCACACAATGTTCCATCGATCCCAAAATCGCTGTCCTCCTCGCTATCTTATTTACCACGGCTGGCTGCAGGCAAACGACGGGGCGCCCATCGGCACAGCCGTCCTATACCCCAGGCGGCAGCGTTGATCCGGGTTCATCCTGGGTACCAACAGGTCCCGCTTCTTACGTGGATGTGAACGGAAATAATACCTCCGGAGACGGCTCACAGGAAAACCCCTGGGCAACGCTCTCGCATGCGTGCTCGCGCGTGACCACGGCTGGAGAAGCGATCATCATCGGGGCGGGGACATATCATGACTCCAAACAGTGCGTCCTTGCTCCAGGGGTCAGTATAAAAGGCGCTGGTCGCACCCAAACCACGATCATCAGCAGTCTGAACGCACCCTACATTCAGGCAGTGTCAAATCCGGTCGTCGACGGCAATCAGTTCGTGAGCGATTTCAGGCTGGACGGCAACAACAAGGCTCTCTTGAACGGCATCAATGTCACCGGGCGAAATCACTTTACGATCAAAAACATCGATTTCATCCGCATCAAATACAAAGCGATCAGTCTTCAAGGTACGGAATGGTGGACCCATGCCGAACAGGACTATCCCGCCGTCCCCCCTCCGGCTTACGCCACGGGAATTCTCGTCAAAGACGTCACGATCAGCGGTTGTTCGAGCAATCAGTTCCAGGCAGCCGTTTGGGTGCAGTCTCTCGAGGATGCGATCTTTGATAATATCGTGGTCGATGAATCAGCAGCCACGGGCGGACAAGGAAACCCGATGAAAAGCTGGCCGGGCTGGTTAAAACATTGCACGATCAAGAACTCCACCTTCACGGTGAATCAGAATAATTTGGGCGTTAATCCCGAACCGATCACGCTTGAGCTCTGGAATCTTGAACAAGACACCGAGATCTATAACAACACTTTCAATGACGGCTATATCTCCCTCGTTTCCGGTCGGAAAAACGGGGGCACGAACGCGCTCAGCTTTCACGATAATCGCCTGAACAACTCGGCTCCTCTGGGTGTCGCTCATGAACTCGCGGTCAGCTATACCGATTTTTACAACAACTCCATTCACACCCAGTCTCTCGGAATCTGGGCCGCCACTCACATGTACAACTTCGATGGGCTGACGGATATCCGCGTTCACCATAACGTTATCCGAAGCACGAAGGGCAGCAATATCCAGATTCAAAACGGCCCGGGAGCCGTCGCGTTCAACAATATCGCGGTTTACAACAACGTTCTGGACTCGACCGATGGCACTTGGCCGAATGCGGGTGTGCTCGTTTCCCCGAATCTCAATACGACTTTCTCGAATATCTCGATCCAGAACAATATTTTCACGAATCTCGGAGTCGGTGTTTACTTTTATGGGGAAAACTCCTGGAGAGTACAGCGCCCGGCCATCAAATACAATGACTTCTGGAATGTCGGTAAGCAGGTTCAGAACGATGGCGTGACGAGTCCCACAATATCGAACAATTATTCGCTCGATCCCCTTTTTATGAAAACAGGCGCCCGGCCGAACCCCTACTATCTCCTGCAAACATCAAGTCCGCTGATCAATATGGGAGCCAATGTCGGTTTGCCGTATCTCGGGACAGCTCCCGATATCGGCGCTTACGAGATGAGATAAGCGTTTTTCCTAAAATCGCGATTCGGCGAAAGCGGCGGCAAAGTTCTCGGGCAGTTCACCGTCATAAAGATTTGTCAGGATATTCTCGCGATCCGTCCGGGGAAGATTCACGTCGCTCGTGATAAATTCTCCCCAAAAATTGCGATAATATCCGAAAACGGATTCTTGGAACGTCTGCTCGTAGATCGCGGCGATATTATGATTGCGTCTCAGGCGGTCACGGGCGGCGGGCGTTCTTGCCGCCATCATTCGGCGAATATTGACGTAGTTCTGAACCGTGATCGTGATGAAAGCCGCGTAAGCTTCTTCGTGAACATCAAATGGGCGGCCAAATGCGGATGAATAGAGTTGAACGGCACTCTTCTGCCATTCCTCGTAAAAGTCATCCTGCGTTCGTTTAGCCGCGGTTGAAAAATAACAGTGAAAAAGCTCGTGAGCGACTGTCGCGACCTCGTCGTCCGAAAGTTCAGCAAAACTTTTCAAACCTCCGGTTCGTCGGTCCTGCATTTCAAGGCCGAAGGTGATCCGGTTTGTGAGGCGGTTATAGACGGCGATTGCATTTTCAGGAAGGGCGACAAAACCGATTCCGCTGAGATTTTGTAACGCTTGTTTCAGATACCGAACCGGGGCACGAAGTTCCGTCATTCCCTGAACGAAGTCAGAGCTGATTCTTGTCGAGTCAGCCCAGCTGCTGGGAAGAGTCAGAGGAGCCACGCTCCCGGCGAGAACGACTGCAAGGATTGCGAAGCTGAACTGACGAGCAGCTGATTGAATCCGTCCCATTCCTGGCCCCCTTTCAGTACCACCCATCCCATAAATGGCTATACGTGTCAAAAACGAATAAAGATTGATCTGTTCGGGCTATTTGTGCTTTCTTCTACAGGGGTTGCACGGCCGCAACGCCACACAGAGAATGCGAGTACATTACTAATGAGCCCTGTCACAACAAGCCGTTCAGAACTTCTGCGAAGGCATCTCAGTCAACGCATTCTCGTCCTTGACGGCGCGATGGGAACAGCGATTCAGAAATTCAACCTGACAGCCGAGGATTTCGGCGGTTCTGTTCACGAGGGATGCAATGAAAATCTCGTACTCACCCGGCCCGAAGTCATCCGCCGGATTCACGAGAGTTATCTCGAAGCCGGGTGCGACATTATCGAAACGAATACTTTCGGTGCCACCCCCCTCGTTCTCGATGAGTACAAATTAGGCTCCCGATCGCACGAGATCAACGTCACGGCAGCCAAGCTGGCGCGCGACGCCGCGGAAAAATATTCGACCTCCACCCATCCCCGGTTTGTCGCGGGTTCGATCGGGCCCACGACGAAAGCGATTTCCGTCACGGGAGGGATTTCTTTTGACGAACTTCAGGAAAATTTTCATCAACAGGCGAGAGCGCTTGTCGATGGTGGCGTGGATTACCTGCTGTTGGAAACCTGCCAGGACACGCGCAATGTCAAAGCGGCCCTTCTCGCGATTGATCGCCTTTTCAATGAAACGGGTCGCGAAATTCCGATCGCGGTTTCGGGAACAATCGAGCCCTCGGGTACGATGCTCGCGGGACAATCCATTGAAGCTTTCCTCGCCTCCCTCTCCCATCTCGAACTTCTTTATATCGGCATTAACTGCGCGACCGGCCCCGAACTCATGGCCGATCATATCCGTTCCTTGGCTCGACTCTCGAGATTGCCCATCGCATGCGTTCCGAACGCGGGGCTGCCTGATGAGCACGGCGACTATCTCGAAACCCCTGAAATGGTATCGAACGTCCTCAAACGGTTCCTGGCGAACCGTTGGGTCAATGTGCTCGGCGGTTGCTGCGGAACACAACCGAGCCACATCGAAGCGCTCACCCGGCTGGCCCGCGACCATGCGCCGCGAGCCGAGTTCGCGACTCCCCGATCTTTTCTTTCGGGCATCGATTACCTCGAAGTGACGGACGAGGTGCGTCCGGTCATTGTCGGCGAACGAACAAACGTCATCGGGAGCAGGAAATTCAAGAACCTCATTTGTGAAGAAAAGTTTGATGAAGCATCTGAGATTGCACGCGTTCAGGTGAAAAATGGTGCCCAGGTGATTGATGTTTGTCTTGCGAACCCTGATCGAGATGAGCTTAAGGATATGCGAATCTTTATGGAGCACGCTTCGAAAAAGGTTCGAGTTCCTTTTATGATTGATACCACCTCACCCGAGGTCCTGTCGTCCGCCCTGACGTATTGTCAGGGTAAAACCATCATCAACTCCGTCAACCTCGAGGACGGCGAAGCCCGCTTCCGTA
The DNA here is from genome assembly GCA_035291325.1 of Bdellovibrionota bacterium. GTDB lineage: Bacteria > Bdellovibrionota > UBA1018 > UBA1018 > UBA1018 > XYD1-FULL-55-31. The sequence continues at coordinate 7,600 of DATDSK010000275.1, forward strand.
AGATTGTTCCCCTCGCCCGCAGGTTCGGCGCCGCCCTGGTCGTCGGCACTATCGACGATCACCCGACGCAGGGAATGGGCATTTCGCGGGAGCGTAAGCTCGCGATTGCTGAACGGTCTTACGAGCTCCTGACCCGCACCTACGGAATGCCGCCCGAAGATCTTTACTTCGACCCCCTCGTCTTTCCGTGCGCAACCGGGGATTCTCAATATGTCGGTTCGGCAATCGAGACGATCGAGGGGGTCCGGTTGATCAAGTCCCGTTTCCCGAGGTCGAAGACGATTCTCGGGATTTCAAACGTGAGCTTCGGCCTTCCGGCGGCCGGGCGCGAGATTCTGAATTCCGTTTTTCTCTATCATGCAGTTCGTGCGGGACTTGACCTCGCGATCGTGAATTCGGAAAAGCTGGAACGTTATGCGACGATCCCCGAAAGAGACCGCGAACTTGCCGAAGACCTTCTTTATAACCGCGGAACAGATCCGGTTTCGGCTTTCGCCACGCACTTCCGTGACCGCAAACCGGCGGAACGCGCGGAGAAACAGAAACTCCCGTTGCTCGAGCGGCTCTCGCGGTCGATCGTTGAAGGCTCCAAGGAAGGCCTCGAAGCAGACATTAAGGAAGCCGTTCAACAGCTCCGCCCTCTCGAAATCATCAACGGTCCGCTCATGAAAGGCATGGACGAGGTCGGCCGCCTTTTTAAAGCGAACCAGCTCATCGTTGCCGAGGTTCTCCAATCCGCCGAAGCGATGAAAACCGCCGTCTCCTACCTCGAGCCGTACATGCAGAAATCCGAAACAAGCTCGCGCGGAAAAGTCCTCCTAGCGACCGTGAAAGGCGACGTTCACGATATCGGGAAAAACCTCGTCGAAATCATCCTGGCCAATAACGGCTTTGAAGTCGTGAACCTCGGGATCAAAGTTCCGACCGAGGACCTGATCCAGGCGACACGAGAACACCAGCCCGACATCATCGGGCTCTCGGGGCTTCTCGTCAAATCAGCCCAGCAGATGGTGGCGACGGCGGAGGACTTTTCGAGGGCAGGCGTTACAACTCCGGTCCTGGTCGGCGGCGCCGCCCTGTCCTCCACTTTCGTCGATAAACATATCGCCAAGGCTTACGGTCAAGGGACGGTCGCTTATGCATCCGATGCCATGGCCGGTTTGGAACTCGCCAAGAGGATCGTTAACCCTGAACACTTTGAAAAGCTTAAAGCGGAACTCGCTTCTCGACGAGAACATCCGGCGAGCGCGCCGAATCAAGAAACCGCTGAAAGCGGGAAAGTATCGCCAGAGGTTCGATCGGCCAAAATAGAACTTCTGCGTGAGTTACCCTCCCCTCCCGACTTTAAACGTCACGTGCTTCGAAATACACCACTCGAACAGATCTGGCGATTCGTCAATCCGCTCATGCTTTATGGACGTCACCTCGGCATCAAAGGCAGCACGGTGCGCCTGCTCGAATCTGCTCAACTGCCCGAAGTAGCTTCCTCCGATCCTAAAGCCCTGTCCGTCTGGAACACCGTCGAAGAGGTCAAAGCCGAGTACTCCGAAAGCAGCGGCGAAATCTTTCAGCCGTCGGCGATTTTTCAATTTTTCAAAGCTTCCAGCTTTGCAAATCAGCTCCGGCTATATTCCGACGATCGGCTCCGAGCAACCTTCGAGTTCCCCCGGCAAGCAATGCCGGACGGTCTTTGTCTGGCCGATTATGTCGCACCGGAACCAGCGTCACGCACTGAAAGAGATTCCGTCGCGCTCTTCATTGTCAGCGTCGGAAAGGGGATCCGCCAGGTTTCCGAAGCACTCAAAATGCGAGGCGATTATCTGAAGTCGCACATCATCCAAGCACTGGCCCTTGAGTCGGCCGAAGCGTACGCCGAGTTCCTTCACAGTCAGATACGCAAAATGTGGGGCTTTCCCGACTCGCCGGAACTCACGATGCTCGAACGCTTCCAGGCGCGCTACCGTGGAAAACGTTACTCGTTCGGATACCCAGCTTGTCCCCGCCTAGACGACCAAAAGATCCTCTTCGAACTTCTGAACCCCTCCGAAATCGGGGTCGAACTCACCGAAACGATGATGATGGACCCGGAGGCAAGCGTCTCCGCGATTGCCTTTCATCATCCCCGCGCGACGTATTTTTCCGTAGGTCACAAGGGAGGCGTTGACGATGATAACCGTTAATCCCGCGCATGCGACAACCGGTATCGGGAGTCTCCCGCACCACAATATTGATTCAGCCCTCGATTTTTCGTTCAGAGCGGGAATTCCGTTTCTTCCCCAGATTCCGATCCGCAACCCCTGGGAATTCATGATCGCCCAAGCACTCGAGGGACTACCGGGATTGGAAGTCGAGAAAGACGGCGCCGTGTTTCTGAACCTCGACGTTTGGAAAAGCCGCTCACAAGAACTCGACCGCAAACTCAATGAGGCTTTCTCGCGCAGCGCACAGGAAAAGGAAGCCTTCATCGGATTCGAACCATCGCCCGCCGTGTCGAGCAGCTGGCAGCCTTTCCTTTGGGAACTCGAGGAACGCGGCACCTCGCTCGCCAAAATCCAGATTGCGGGACCGATGACCGCGCAATGGGCACTGAGGGCAAAAGGTGGAGACTCCCTCGACCAGTACCCCGAAGTCACGTCTCAGATTTTTCGGCTCATCATGGCCCGCGCGGTGGCAATGTCCCGGCGCTTGAAAACGGCCGGAATTCAGCCTCTCATTTTCTTGGACGAACCGGGGCTCTATGGCTTGTCGCTCACAAACACCCGCCACCTGATGGGACTTCAGGAGTTGAAGCTCCTGGTGCAGACCCTTTCGAAAGAGGGCGCCACCATCGGCCTGCACTGCTGCAGCAATACGATCTGGAGCAGGGTTCTCGAACTCGGGCTCGACTATCTCTCGATTGACGCTGATCTCTCGCTTTCCGGTCTGATCGGTGATGCCCGCGGCGCGCGCGTGGCGGAATTCGTGAAGCGCGGAGGCCGCCTTTCACTGGGAATCATAAGAACGGGATCGGCCGATCGTTCGGTCATGCTTCGAACGCTTCGTCCCGCGGTCCTTTTCGGGAATCTCATGGAGACGCTCGGCCGGGTCTGGAAAGACGAAGCCGAGCTCGTGAAAAAGGTTTTGGGCGAAGCGCTCTACACTCCCGCCTGCGGTTTGGCGCTCCACTCGACCGAAGAGGCGGAATGGATTCTCGAAACCTTGAACGCCTTCCATAAGGATTGTATTTCGAAACTATGACCTTCGCCCTCTTTCGCGAAATGCATTCGTTGGCGCCATTTCAGGATTCGGTTTCCACCGCCTCACTCGATGTTTCGCTTCTGATTCCGGCCCGTAATTCGGGCCATGCTCTCGAGGAAACCGTTCAAGAGGCCCACCGTTTTCTGAGCTCACGATATCCTGGCGGCTTTGAGATCATCTTGATTCCGAATCCGGCGCTGAACCCGCCGCCGGGCGCGCCCACGGACGAATCCACCGAGATTGCCGAGGCACTTTCGGCGCGTTTCGCTCACGTCAAGACGGTTCGCCATTATGCGCCGAGCGGAAAAGGAGCGGCATTGCGCACCGGCTTTCTCGCGTCTCGCGGGCGCTGGATCCTGTTCACCGATGCGGATCTCCCGTATGACCTCGAGTTTTTTGACAGGGCCATGGAAAAATTGCGCAACGGCTATCATTTCGTGACGGGAAACCGGAGATTGGGATCCAGTCATTTTAATGTGCCTGTCGATCTCCTTCGAATCGCCTACGGACGGCATCGATTGGGACTTGCCTTCAATCAAGTCGTGCGCTGGCTTTTTCCGATCAAGGCGATCGACACGCAGGCGGGAATCAAAGCGATGTCGCGGGACCTTGCAGCAAAGGCCTTTTCGCTGCAGCGTTGCCCGGGATTCTTTTTCGATCTGGAATTTTTTCTGACGGCACGCTGCCAGGGGTTCAGGCACATCGACCTTCCCGTCACTCTGTACCTGAACAGCGAGAAAAGCACGGTTCGCGTTTTTCGCGAGTCGATTCTCGCCGGCTTCTGGCTCGCAAGAATCTGGTGGCTGCATCGACTCGGTTCCTACGGCAGGGCGCCGCGCAGGCGCGGAGTGCTGGCCCGGTACCGCAACGCATCGTTTTCCACCCGCCTCTTTCTGAAAGCCCGCTGGCACCTCACTCCGTATCTCGAAATGGCCGCGCATTTGCCCGTATCAGGACCGGTGCTCGACCTGGGCTGCGGGCACGGACTTCTCGCCATCGCCATCGCGCTCGATACGCCTGATCGTGCTGTTTACGGGGTCGACCATGATGTTGCGCGTGTGGAACTCGCGACAAACGCCGCCTCCGATTTAGCTAACATCCGATTCAGCGTCGGGACGATGAACCAGATCCCGGCGGCTGGCCCTTATTCGGGCATCGCGATGATCGATGTTTATCATTACTTCAAACCCGAGACTCAGGAGGAACTTGCCCGGAGGGCATTCGCGCAACTCCAGCCCGGCGGGACACTTCTGGTACGGGAAGTCGAACCGCAAGGCGGGTTCGCCTCCTCTTGGAACAAGTGGTACGAAAAGCTCGCGACCGCGAGCGGTTTCACTCAGGCCGACAGAGCCCAACTCCATTTCCGCACGACTCGCGATTGGGAAGACCTTTTCAGAAAAACCGGGTTCAAGGTGAAATCACGCCGCTGCGGCAGCCGGCTGTTTTCGGATGTCCTTTTCATATGTGATCGCCCTCGAATCGAGGCCCCCGAGGGGTCATCATGAGAAAAGCAATTCTGATCGTGACCTCCCTGCTCGTTTTTTCCATTCTCCCGATCTACACGGTTAAAGTGATAAAAAAAACGGATTACACGGACTTCTCCGTTTACTATCGGGCGGCCAAGCGGATGCAAGCGGGCAGCTGGAAAGAAATTTACAACATGTCTGACGGGGCCTCTCCGCTGCGGTACGCCCCGATCACTCTACCGCTCATGCGGCCCCTCGCGGAAGTTCCTGAAACCCCCGCGCGGGTTCTCTGGTTTTACCTGCAGTACTGCTTTTTCGGCCTGGGGTTCTTCTTTCTCTTTCGGGCGCTGAAGCTGATCCGCCAAAGACGCCGCGCCAGCCAAACACTGGTCGCGACCTGCTTCGGCATCCTCTTTATTCTGAGATTCTGCCTCGATACGTTCACCATCGGCCAGATTTCGAGCCTGATGTTTGCCGGCTTCACGCTGTCTCTCTACGCCTGGATGCGCGGAAAACCGTTTCTCGCGGGAATAGGTGCTTTTATTCCGACCGTCTTCAAGGTCGGCCCCGGAGTTTTGTACGGCGTATTCGTCTCTTCCCGACCGAAGGCCTTTCGTCGAGCCCTGTCCGGCAGTGTACTCCTGTTTTTCGCCATGAATGTCCTGACTCTCGCCTGGCTCGGTTCAGGCCCCCGGTTCAAAACACTCTGGAGTGACTGGGTGCGGATCGTCCTCGAAGACGGCAATTATTACGATGCATCCCATTATGGAAGTCAGTCCATAAAGAGCGCGCTCCTCAGACTCGCACGCCAAGGGGGGGTCAGCTCCCAGTCGGTAACGGAGCTTTGGCTCCTTGCCGCAGCCGTGGGCTGTGCCGCGGTCGCGACGTTCTGGATTTTAAGACGTCCGAGGTCGCTCCGATCCCGCGGTCTTTTCTTTTCCATGGGCATTTTTCTCTATCTTTGGTTCATGCCCGAAACCTTCAAATATGCGCTCACGACGCTGGCGATTCCGGCGACTCTTGTTTTCCTGACCCTGGTCGACGGATCACGGATCAAGAACAGGGTGTTTCACGTGGGCGTGCTCGGGTTCGGGTTTCTCACGCTCTCGATTCCAGGCAAGGATATCGTCGGCGATCAAATCTTTTTCGCCCTTCAGTACGCTTCCATTCCGCTCATCGCCACACTGCTGCTCGGGGTGTCCTGTTTGCTCCTCGCCTGGCAGGATTCGGCTCCTTCCCGCGCGGCGCGCTGGTTCAAAGCCCTCCTTTCACCCCGGGTTCTTGGCCCCTGGAATGCGGATGAGAGCGGGGTTTCGGAACGAGGAGAAGCATCCCCCTGCAAAGTATCTCTGCTGCTGCCGATTCCATTCGGACCAAACAGTTCGCGCGATGCCTATGTTCAACGGGTTGAGCGCATTATTGCCGACGCCACGCAATTCCTGGCCGCGGAATGGCCCGCTCGCTTTGAAATCATCGTGATTCCGTTCGGCGATCGCGTCAGCGAGTTCCAACCCGCTATCGCGCACGTTCGAAGTCTCGCAAAGAAACAATTTCAGATCAGAATGGTCGACACTTTCAGCGGCCTTGGCCGTTCGGCCGCGCTTCGCGAAGGTTTTCTCGCGTCTCATGGAGAGGTCATTCTGGTCAGCCACTTCGAACAGCCCTGTGAACTGTCTTTTTTCAAAAAAGCTGTTGCGGCAATCGAAACCGGCGCGACTGATCTGGTTCGGGCGAATCGCCGCCATCCCGAGACCCGGTTTAAAGTCCCGGTCTCGGTTCTTTCACTCGTTTACCGGCGGCATCGGCTTGGCTTGCGGTTCAATCGCCTGATTCGCGCGATTCTCCCGGTGCAAACGACTGACACCCATTCCGGCACGTTCGCGATGACGCGGAAGATGGCGCTGGAAGCTTTTTCACTGCAAAGTTCCGCCGACTTTCTATTCGACCTGGAAATCAGTCTTGTCGCGCGAACGCAGGGTTTTAGGGAAGCTGAATTCCCGGTGGTTCTCTATCTCGCGCAGGAAAAGACGTTCAAGAGAATGATCCATGAGACGATGAGCATCCTGATCGGTTTGCCCGTCCTCGCCTGGCGCTATCACCGGGGCTATTACCGGCATTTCTCCTGGAAACCGGGTACCCTCGAGATCACGGCCGACGACTGGGGACTATCACCCTCCGTCAACAGCGGAATCCTCGAACTCGCCCGAATGGGACTGATACGAAAAGTTTCGCTGCTCGCGGACGGCCGGTTTTTAACGCATGGATTAAACGAACTGAAGGAATTGCGGGACCGCGGGACAGTCCGACTCGGACTTCACTTCAATCTCACCTACGGAAAAAGCGGTTCCGGTCCAGCTGACGTGCTTCTCCGCTGGGTTCTCCCATTCCAGAACCGCAGCGCGCTTCAAGACTCCGTCCGGCGGGAGTTTGCGCTTCAACTTCGAAAACTCGAGGCCCAAGGGGTTCGGCCGGTTTACCTCGATGGACATCACCACATTCACCTCACCCCGGGCATTCTCGAATCCATTGCGGATCTGCTGGCCGCCAGCGACATTCGCGAAATCCGGCTGCCCTATGACCCGCGACTCTGGTTAGGCGGCAAATGGCCTCTCAACCTTCTCTCCTTGAGATTGAAAACGGTTCTTTCCAGAAAAGGCTTTTCATCGCGTCCCTTCTACTATCCTTCGACCTCAGACTTCATGGACCAGGGATTCCTCCGAACGAAGCTCTCCAAAGCCGTTGCCGGCACCGAAGTCATTATCCACCCGGCAAACTCCAATGACGCGAGTGTTTGGGAATTCCCCGATCCCTACGTCGAGGGACGCGTTACGGAGTTTCGCGCTTTGAAAATGCTCCTCGCCTCTGGCCAAGAGCAAAGTCGCGGGATATAACAAAAGCCAATGAAGAGCTTATCGCGAAACTGGAAAATATTCCTGATCCTCGCGTTCGTCGCCGGCGCGATTCTCCGCCTCATCTATGTCAACGACATGGAGTACAAAGAGGACGAGGAATTCAACTTTACCCAAACCCAGATCGTTCGCGGATTCACCGCATGGCCCTGGGTCGGCATGCCTTCGGGGGTTTATCTTCAAAATCCTGGAATGAGCATCTGGGTCTTCATCGCGCTCGCAAAAATATTTCGCGTGACGCAGCCGACCGAACTCGCCCACGCAGTCCAGCTCTTCAGCCTGCTCGGAATCGCGATGATCATCCCGTTCGTTCTTTGGTTCGTCAGGACCGAGGAGCGCGAACCCTGGCTTTGGGCGTTCGTTTTTTCACTGGTGAACCCCTTTGCCATTCTGTACCAACGCAAACTTTGGCCAGAACCGTTTCTCCCGTTTTTCACGATGCTGGTCTTCATGGGGTGGTGGCGACGCGATCGTAAACCCGGAGCTTTCGTGTGGGGCTTCATCGGCGCATGGCTCGGGCAGATCCACATGAGCGGTTTCTTCCTCGCGGCGGGGCTGTTCCTCTGGACGCTGCTCTTTGACCGTTCGCCCGGCCCCCCTGAATCCAGCCCGCGTCCGCGCTGGAAATTCTGGTTCATCGGGTCCGTCCTCGGCGCGCTTCCACTCATTCCCTGGTTCCTTGAAGTTCTCGCGCACCCGCCGAGAGGCCACATGGTATCGGACATCAGTGAAGCGATTCAGCTCAAATATTGGGTCTTTTGGATCACCGACGCCCTCGGGCTTCACTTGGGCAATCCTCTTGGTTTATTGCGCGGGCAATCGAACTTCGCTCAAATTTCGGATTTTGTCCGCTACCCGCTGATCAACGGCCAGGCAACGTATCTCGTCGCGCTTGCTCATCTCGCCATCGTGATCGGCGCGCTCATGATCGTCTATCGTGCGGCCCGCGGAGTTCCCAAAACGTTCGCGGCGGCAGGTTCGGTCAAAAGTCTCATTCTCGGGCAAGGCTCACCGACCGCTTTTGTGCAAAGCGCGGCGCTTTGGGGTACCGGGATACTTTTGACCATCACTGGCGTGTCGATTCGCCGTTATTACATGATGGTCACCTTCCCGCTGGAATTCGTCTGGCTCGCGCGCATGACGCTCGGCCATGGGCAGGCATTTTCGCGTTTTCCGCGCGCGATTCTCGGAACAATCTGGACAGCTCAACTTTTTATTTCGGCCAATTTCGTCGGGTACATCCACGTCAATGAAGGAGCTGTTCAAGGGGACTACGGTCCGGCTTACCACGTCATCATGAAGCAGCGAAAGTGAGACTCTATGCAAAAGCGTCCTGATCCCGGTTTCTTCGCCGAGCTCGAAGCCCGCGAAATCGTCAAACAAGTGACCGACCCTGAACTCGCGCAGGCGCTCGGGAAGGAACCGATGACCCTCTATATCGGATTCGACCCGACGGCCGACAGTCTCCATGTCGGCGGATTGCTGCCGCTCGTGACACTCAGGAGATTTCAGCTTGCGGGGCACCGGCCCATTGCGGTGATCGGGGGTGCGACCGGAATGATCGGAGATCCCAGCGGAAAAACCCAGGAACGCTCGCTTCTCACCGACGAAAAGATCGCGCACAATCTCAAAGGGATCACGAAGAATATCGCGAAAGTGCTGGATCTCAGCCCCGCCTCGGGCGCCAAGGTTTTGAACAACGCGGATTGGACGAGATCAGTGTCCTATATCGAGTTCCTGCGGGACATCGGGAAGCATTTTACGGTCAACCACATGACCGCCAAGGAATCCGTCCGGGCGCGACTGGAAGATCGTGAACACGGCATCTCGTACACGGAATTTTCGTACATGCTTCTTCAGGCTTACGACTTCCTGGTCCTCAAAGAGCGCGAGAACTGTCTGCTTCAGGTCGGGGGCTCGGACCAATGGGGCAACATCACCGCCGGCATCGACCTGATCCGAAAAGTTCACGGCACGAACGCCGGCGTTTACGGCATGACTCACCCGCTCGTAATGAAAGCGGACGGAACGAAATTCGGCAAATCAGAGCAGGGCGCCATCTGGCTCGACTCCGATAAAACGTCACCTTATCAGTTCTATCAGTATTTCATCCAGACCACGGATGCCGATGTCATCCGGCTCCTGCGCTATTATACGTTCCTCCCCTTGAAAGAGATCGCCTCACTCGAAAACTCGCTCAAAACAGAGCCCGAGAAGCGAACTTCCCAGCTCACCCTCGCGCGCGAACTGACACGGATGGTTCACGGAGATTCGGAACTCTCCCAAGTTGAACGAACGAGCCAGGCACTCTTCGGTTCAGCGATCAAGGAACTCGACGAACGGTCGCTCCTCGACGTTATGAGCGGCGCCCCCACGACGCAAAAATCAAAAGACCTCCTCTCGCAAGGCATCCCGCTCGTCGAGCTTGTCGCCGAAACTGGCCTTTGTTCTTCGAAAGGCGCGGCCCGAAAGGACATCACGGCCGGCGGCATTTACGTCAATAACGATCGGGTGAACGACGCTTCTCACGTGCTGAAAACGGCCGATCTGATTTCCGGCGGCTACATCGTCCTTCGCAAAGGAAAACGCACGTACCATCTGGTCGCGTTCAGGTGACTTTGCACCAGCGGTTCATGAGCTTTTGAGGAATCTTGTCGTGGTAGAGATTCGCGAGCGCCGCCGCTGTCGTGACCGGGTTTTCGATTTGCGGGCTATGGCCCACCCCTTTGAGCACGACCGCACGCACTTCGCGCCCCGAACTTTCCGTCCCCGCCTTCAACCGGCTGGTCCAATGCTCGGCCATGACTGGCGGGATCAGGGTGTCTTTTTCGCCCCAAAGCAGCCAGACTCGTGAACGGATCTTTTCAATGGAATCCGCAAGAAAATGTTCATCCTTTACTGATCCCATGAATTGATGCACTTCGGTTTTTCCGAGAAAGCTGTCGACCTCGCCCGCGAAAAACCTGAACCAGACGGGTTCTTTGCCGAATATGAACGGCCGCCAGGCCACGAGCCCTTTTTCAACGACGCGCTGGAAAACGCCCTCGAATTCCTTGCGTCGATCCGGGCTTTCGAAGAGGCCGGGCGGATCAACGAGGATAATCAGCTCAGGCCCTTGATAGTTCACGGTCCGCCCGGCTGGCCTCGTGCCCGCTCCGCAAGCCACGGCATAAAGACTCGTGAGCCACCCGCCCAGCGAGTGCCCAAGAACCGTATCGGGCTTGAGCGTATCGAAAACGTCACTGACGGCGTCGACGAGAAGATCCATGGAATCGAAGGCACGCTCCCGCGAAAGAAAACCACCAAAGCCCGGAAAATCCAGAAGCACCACTTCGTCGTACCGCGCGCGCAACACCGGGCGCAAAAGCGCGAGAATGACGAACCAGGAAAGAGAGGTGTCGCCGAACCCTGGAACGAGAACGAAACGTTTCACGTGCGGTTTCTTTTTCAGGTCGCGCCTGAAGCTTTTTCGCCAAAGCCCGATCTTGAGTTCGCCTCTACGCCGGAGCTCCCAAGTATAACCTGTCCGCTCGAGTACCTGGCGGGCGGTCCAATGAACGGCTCGCAACCATGGGAAGCGATACTCACGAGAGACTTTCATCCTTCGGTTTTACTTAAAATCCGACCAAATGCCCAGCCTGATGCTTTACTTTGACCTGATTATCGGGAAAATGGGTCTCTATGACCGCGCTCCCGTTCAAAGCTGATCGAAAACTCATCGATGTGCTCTCCGAAACGAAGTTCACTGTTTCCGCCGAGGTTATCCCGCCGCGTAACGGCTCCGAACAAGGCAAAGTGCTCGCTCAGATCGACTCGTTGCGTGGAGCCGGCGCACAGTTCCTGGCCGTGACAAAGGGCGCCGGCGGAAGCCTCCGGGGAGGCAGCCTCCCGATCGCGCAGGCCATAAAAGAAAATTTCAACATCCCCTGCATCGCCCATTTCACCTGTCGAGATCTCACTGCCTTCGATGTCGAGAATCAGCTGATTGACCATCACTACTTCGGCATACGCAACATCCTGGCTCTTCGCGGAGATCCACCGGACGGCCAACCCGAATGGCGGCCACGCGAAGGGGGCTATAGCTATGCGCATGAGCTGATCCGGCAAATCACCGCCTTGAACCGGGGCGAGTACATCCCGAGACCGGGCGGCCCGGAACGGGATGGGACGGCAACAACCGATTTCTGCATCGGTGCCGCCGTTTACCCCGAATTTCCCGACAAGCTGAAGCGTCTCCAGTACTTCCGGCAAAAAGTTGAAGCAGGCGCGCAGTACGGCATCACGGATATGCTCTTTGACCCGGAGGTCTATGCCCGCTTCCTGGATGATTGCGGTAAAGCCGGAATCACCATCCCGATCCTGCCTGGGACGAGGATTTTGAAATCACGCACTCAGGCTCACAAGATGATGGCGAAGTTTCGCGTGAATCTCCCGCTCGAAGTCTTGAATAAACTTCCGGAAACCGCAACGGGTCCGGAAGCCATTCCGCTTGCAACCGAATTGTTTATGCGGCTCGTCGAACGCCTTCGTTCCCTCGGTGCTCCCGGTATTCATGTCTTCGTTATCTCGGACACCGATGCTGCCGTTGCGGCGATCATGCGCTGTGCGCTGAATCAATAAAGGTATCAATAAAGATATCAATAAAGATATCCACAAAAAATACCGATGAAACGGTATGAAAAAACGTGGATTTTCGCTCGTGGAAATGACCGTGGTCCTCGCCCTGGGCGCGATCGGAATGCTCGGAGTCACGCAGTTCATGAATTCATCATCGCGCGCGCAGAAGGCCACGATGGTCAATGTCGAATTCATCAGCCTCGTTTCGTCGATCCAGTCCGTCCTGGCGAATACGACGCTTTGCAAACAAGCCTTTTACGATTCGATCGGAAACGCACTGACACTCGCGACAACAGCGGGCGCAACGACCAGCGTGAACGAAATCAAAGCGCAGAACGCGTCGATCGCAAAACTCAACGCGAGCATGAACAGTTTCAAAATAACGAAACTCGCTCTTAAGACAAACTCCGCCGTCGGGACGGGTCTCTACACCGCGGATCTCGAGATGGAAGTCACGAAAACTTCACCCGTTCCGGGCCTTTCAGGGACGAAAACCCAAATTTTCCCGAACCTCACGCTTGCGGTCGATTCAGCGAACAAAATCACTTCGTGCGCTGCGGATAAAGTGGTCTCGGCTTCCAACATCAACAATTACATGACCAACAAGGCCAACTTCACTTACACCTACAACGGGACAAAGAAGCCCCTCTTGATTGTAATGGAAGTCATGCTGAGGGGGTCGAACAACTGCACTTCCGGTATCGAAGCAAAGTGGTACGGCCCGGGCAGTGTCCAGGTTCGCGATTGGACAGTCCTCGCGGCAGTCGACCTTTACGATTCCCTGGGCTCCCACGGGCTGTTTCCCAATAACGTATTCCTCCTCACCATCCCTTTTATCGACGGCTCAACCTCGATTGCGTTCCGCAAGACCGGTTGCGCGAACATCTCTGACATCAATATTATTTCGGTTCTGGATCAGTAGAGAAAGTCAGAGTCGCACCCTGATCAGGCGCTACTCGCGTATAAACAACTACTTAATCCCCATCAAAAGGTATCCCACGTAGTGCTTATTGATCTCACTCACGTAGATCACTGGCTCGGAAAATCCCAATTCCAACATCGCGAGCTCGACGTTTCGAAACCAAACTTTGGGATCAAGTCCCAGCTCCCTCGCCTTCGCCGTCGCTTCTTGTACTCGCGTCGGTCCCGCATTGTAGGCTGCGAGCATGAAGCGCAGTCTTTCCTCTTCGGCGAGATCCTTTTGGCCGTCGAAGAAGCTCTTCCTGATCCATGACAGATATTTCACTCCGGCGTGAATATTGTTGTCATAGTTCTCACCTCCGCGAATCGCCCGGATCCCGATATAAGGCTCGTCGGCTGTCGATTGTTTGATCTGAAAGAGACCGATCGCGCCCCACTTGTTCATCGTTTCCTGATTAAAGCGGGACTCCTGCAAGCACTGCGCGGCCAGCAAGCGCCAGTCGAATCCGAATTTATCGGCATACTTCTTCAGCGTCTCGTCGAATTTCGAGATCCTTTGCGAGGCTGCGTCGAACTCCTCGGATTGAAGCCGGCTCAGATCATCAAAATACTTATGCACGAAGGTGTTGCCCAAGAGCGTTCCTTTTCGGACCTTGGGAATGAAAGTATTCAGCTCTTTCAGAAGCTGAGGGCTTTTCTTTCTTACCGCCCACCGGATCGCGACCTTTTTCCTGAAGGGCTTATCTTTTAAAATGACGAGATTCTTGAATCTCTTGCTGATCTTTTCCGCCCAGTAGGAATTCACGAGCGTAAAGTCCGCGTTTTTTAGTGAGACGAGCTCCATCATGTTTTCGGCATTCATGCTGGAGTCGACTTCCCGGATAGAAACCGGTGTCGCGCTTCTCGACAGAGCCTCGAAGTAACTCGAACCTTTTTGAACGACGAAAGTCTTACCATTCCACGGTTCATTGCCGAGTTCGGTCCTCGTAACAATCACGTCATCCGCTACCTGGTAAGGAACGGTAAAGTTCACGCGAGCGTCCCTCTGCGATGTTCGGGTCATCCCAACTGCGATGAGATCACCTTTGCCCGCATTCAGCATCGGGACGAGCTGGTCAAAATCAACCGGAATCATTTCGAAGGCGATCTTCAGTTCCCCTGCTTTGATGTACTTTCGATTGAGCTGTCCAACGAATTCCCGCACCATCTCGTACTGAACGCCCTTCATCTCGCCGCCATGAACATAATAGTCGTAGGGATTTTTCGTCGTCAGGACTTTCAAATAGCGGTTATTGATCACCCGATCCAGATCTCCCAGGACGGATTTGCTGACGTGGGCCGAAAGGCGATTCGCGTCCGAATCCGGAGTTTCATGAAATCCGTTTCCCGACGACTTCAGGACGAAGATCCGGTCGTCAGCGCGCGCCGTGGCAACGCTGCCAAGCAGGAACAAGAATGCGAACGCGACAATTCCGATTCTTGGAGTTCGAGCCATTCTTCGGTCAACTCGTAGCGTTCAGCTTTAACCTGGTCGCCACGAAATCCGCGTCCTTGTCCCCGCGCCCTGAGAGATTGACCAGAATGGCTTGCTCCGGTGACATCTGCTTCGCAAGCTTCATCGCATAGGCGACTGCATGGGCGCTTTCCAGTGCCGGAATAATCCCCTCGATGCGCGAAAGCACCATGAACGCATCCAAGCACTCTTCGTCATCGATAGCGACATATTGAACCCGGCCGAGGTCCTTCAAATAGCAGTGCTGTGGACCGACTCCCGGATAATCGAGCCCCGAAGCAATGGAATAAACCGGCAGCGGATTACCATCGGCGTCCTGAAGCGTGTAGCAAACAAAACCGTGAATCGCGCCCTTGGTCCCAAGCGTCAGAGTCGCGGCATGGTCGGGAGTATCGAGGCCTCTTCCGGCGGGTTCCACACCGAAAAGTTTGACGCGTTCGTCCGGCAGGAATTCCGTAAAAATCCCGATTGCGTTCGATCCACCGCCCACGCAGGCGACGACGGCGTCGGGCAGCTTCTTTTCGAGCTCCAAGAACTGCGCGCGAGCTTCGCGCCCGACGACAGTCTGAAAATCCCGAACCATTTTCGGAAAAGGATGTGGCCCCACGACCGAACCGATCGCATAGAAGAAATGGATCGGGTCTTTCATGTACTCCTCGAAAGCGCTGTCAACGGCGTCCTTCAGGGTCCGGGTGCCGCGTGAGACCGGCACGACCTTTGCCCCAAGGAGCTTCATCTTCGTGACATTCGGGTGCTCCTTCGCGATATCGATCTCGCCCATGTGGATTTCGCACTCGATTCCGAGCAGCGCCGCAGCGGTGGCTAGTGCGACGCCATGCTGGCCGGCTCCCGTCTCGGCAAGCACTTTGGTTTTTCCCATGTGTTTGGCGAGCAGGACTTCGCCCAGACAATGATTGATCTTGTGCGCCCCCGTGTGATTCAGATCCTCCCGCTTGAGGTAAATACGTGCTCCGCCCTGCCTGGCCGAGAGCCTTCTCGCGTGAAAAATCGGGCTCGGACGCCCGACATAATGCGTGTACAAGTCAGTAAGCTCATCCTGAAAAGCCGGACTTTTACAAATCTGGTCA
>DATDSK010000276.1:0-16216 GCA_035291325.1 Bdellovibrionota bacterium
TCTGGAATTTCACCTTTGGGCCTATCCCCACTATCGCGCGTTCGTGGAGAGCCCGATCGATTTGAACTCGCGTATTCCCGGCCCGGGAACGGACACCGCCTCCGTCCTGGTCGAAGAAGCCGTAGCTCAGGCCAAACGTTGTGTAAAACAACTGCCGATCCCGCCGGAACTCTGGCTGCAGACCGAGCGCGCCGCGGAAATCCCGTGGCTACGCTTCCGCACGACCGTTCTCAAACGAGTCGGACGAAGACCGATGGGAACGGTGTACTGAACGAAGGCTTTTCAGCGGCCTACGCAGCGGACCCCGTAATTCGTCGAACGCAGGTAGTTCGTCATACCACCCTGATAGGAATTAAAAGCCCGTGCATAAGTCCGATCCGCCCCGCGGATGGTCGCGATCCATTCCACAGCATTGACATTATTGGTGAGGACGTATCTTGATCCATTGGCGTCGGCTAACCAATAATCCCATTGCGTCGGCAAGCGCCACCGGACGGATGGGGTCGTACTCATACCCATGCCGCCTTTACCCCTATGGTAACTTTGGGACGCCCAGCTTTCGCCCGCGGCGGCTGTCTCTTTCATCTGAGTCGGACCAAGTTCGGCGCACCAGCTTTGAGCGATCGGAAAATCGGGTTGATAAACCGCATTAGCGCAGTAAGCGGCGTCACCCGCTTCCGCGTTTCCCGCGGCTCGGCACCAATTATCGCTGCCGAGAACGGAACTCCAGAGCAGCCCCGTACGATCGTCACGCCAGACTTCGCGACAATCGGTATCGCAGACTGCCCCGTTCGCCAGAGCGAGAGAAACAATCGTCACGAGAGTCCAGGAACCCTGGCCACTGTTCGAATTCACCAAACCGCTCCACTCGACCGTTCCCGGGAAGATATTCCAAGACGGCTTAACGGCATGCTGAGTATCACAATCCGCAATCTTGTCGTTAATCGTGGTCACGTCTTTTCCGCAGACCCGGCGCGGCACCCCCGCTTCCCATTCAGTACCATCCGCGGAACGCGTGACCGGTCTAATCTGCGAGCTGAACACTCCAGGGGACACGTACCCGTCATCGTCCTTTGAAATGACAGGAACAACGCGATGATCCGCGGGCAAAGGGGTATTCAGGTAAGAGCCGGCGAACACGGAAGCTTCAGCGGTCTGAGAATAGACCGTGGCATCTCGATCGTGAAAGATATTCCAAGACATCATTGTGCCGCCCGTGCATAGCGCTGTTCCCGCGTATCCGCCCACGTCTGTCCCGGAACAGATCAGCGGTGGAATCAAAGATTTCGTCATGCCGCTGTAATAACCCGCGCCCGGAAAAGCCAGGGTGGCATCGAAAGCGCCGCGATTGACGAGACTTCCAGTCAGGAGCGTACCGTCTTTATCCCAGGCCTGCTTATCCTTCAGAATATCCCCTGCTGCCGCACCCTGCCCGACCGAATAACCTGTTCCGGCAAGAACAGCGGTCCCGGTCACACCAAAAATGGCGATATCTTTTTTGATCTTCGAAGCCGTCAGATTCGTGTCAGCGGCCGTCGCGGTCGAAGTCCCGTCATAGTAGCCTTGAGGAATCGTGATTTGAGTCGCGCCATTCCCCCCGGTAACGCTCGTTCGCGGCGTTCCCGGCAAAAATCCCGCACTCGACACGCAATCTGTCTGCCCGCTGGCGTTACAGGCGACGTGGCCACTTTCGAGCGTGGCCGTACCCTCGACGCCGAAGATCGTTGTTCCGGAGAGGATATTTTCGGCAAGAAGATCCGAATCCGCCGCGGTCGCCGTTTTTGTCCCGTCATAGTAACCCGCGGGAATCGTGACCACCAAGGAACCGTCAGTTCCCGTCACATTGGAACCGGCGGGCATCGTGCCCGTCCCCTTTGCTCCAGTCGAGGTGTAAAACGCTTTTCCGCTCAGAACGTCACCGTTAGCGGCGGGACCCGCGGCGGCCGCGAGCTGGCACATTCCCATGACGCTCAAAATCGAAAAAACGCTCCAAGAGATCTTTTTTGTTCCATTCAGCATAACGAGTCTCCCGTGGTCTTTCAGCGTCCGACGCAGCGAACTGTCATTCGCAGTCCGCCGGCACCTAGATAATAACTTGTGGTTCGGTGAGTATACGGAGTACCGCCCGACGTCGCCATAAAGCTGCGGGCGTACGTCCGATCCATGGCGTAAACAGTCGCGGTCCATTCATAATGGGCCTTTTGCGCGTTACCAATATCAAGAGTTCCCGGCAGAACCATCCGGATTCCATTCACCTCAGCAATGAGGAAATCATCCCGGGTCGGCAAGCGCCACTGAACGGCCGGAATCGAATTGGCTCCCATTCCACCTTTGGCGGGGTGATAAATCCCTGTGCCATAATTTTCAGTGTTGGCGGTCCAGACTCCCCCCGCGTTCGTGCAGTCGGTTTCGTTGGTGAAAGCCGGGTAGGTGAAATCAGGTTTTGCACACCAGCCTGCAACCGGATTCAAGCCGGGCCCTTCGGCACAGACGCTTTCAGCCGTCGGGAACTGGGGTTGATAAGTGGTGCTCCCGCAAATCGCCGCGTCGCCCGCCTCCGCATTGCCCGAAGCGCGGCACCAGTTCTCACCGACGGGGGCATGATCCGAGAGCCGCGCGATTTTGGAACTCCAGAGCAAGCCAGTCCGATCATCCCGCCACACCTCATAACAGCCCGCATCACATACGGCGCCGTTCGCGAGTGAGGTCGAATAAACGGTCACCAGCGTCCAGGACCCTTGCCCCTGATTCGCCGACTCCTCACCATTCCAGGAGAGCTTTCCGTCACCGGCTTGATCGTCCCAAGCCGGTTTTGCGGCGTGCTGGCTGTCGCAATCCGCCAGCTTCGAATAAATCGTCGTCGCATTCTTTCCGCAAACCTTTCGAGCGACTCCCGCCTCCCATTCCGCCCCTGCCGAGGCTCGCCTCACGACGGAGACTCCGGCAGTCGTCAAAGCACCGCCTCCGTATCCTTCGTCGTCAGAAGCGACGACCGGAACATCCCGATATCCCGCAGGCGCGGCCAACGTATTTTGTTCATCGAGAAGTCGTAGAATCGCGGGAACCGATTTGTCGCGAGGCATATTCGAGTTAAAGAGGACGTTGCATGCCGCGGTCCCGGCAACTCCGTTGAAACTGGCACCCCAACAGATGTTCCCGGCTAAAGGCGCGTTCGAAATCCCGCTATAATAGCCGGCCCCCGCGAAAGCGACACTCGCGTTCAGAGTCCCGCGATCTTCCATGGTCCCGGTGATCAGGGCGCCGGTCTTATCCCAGGCCTGTTTGTCTTTAAGAATGTGAGTTGCCGAAGCTTCCTGCCCGGGGATGAGTCCCGCCTCGGAAATCGGCCCCCCCGCCCCGGTCACCCCGAAAAGAGAAACGTCTTTCAGGATATTCAAAGCGACAAGATTCGCGTCCGAGACCGTCGCATTCTTGGATCCGTCATAATAGCCCTGCGGGATCGCCACTTGCTTGGCCGCGTTCGCACCGGCGAAATTCGCCCGGGGAACACCTGCAATATACGACGCATTGGTGAGGCATCCCGACTGCCCGTTCGCGGTACAAGCTGGATGAATCTCGAGATTCGCGCTACCAACGACTCCAAAAATCGAAGTTCCCGATCTGATTTTGTTCGCAACGAGGTTCATATCGCTTACCGTGAGCGTTTTCGTTCCATCGTAATAGCCCGGATCGAGGGTGATGAGCTTCGCGCCGTTTCCGCCGGTCACATTCGCCCCCGACGGCATCGTGCCGATCAGCCTGCTCCCGGTCGCGTTGTAATATTCTTTGCCGGTCAGAACGTCTGCCGGATCAGCGACAGCTTCATCGCCACCATTCACAACGGGATTAACAACAACTTTGTTCCCGCACCCGGTGGCGTAAAAAGCGAGAACCGCGCCCAGCACGATCCTGAATTCCGCATTCGGAAATCCCATATGCCCTCCTAGCAAATCAGAACCCTCGAGAACCACTATGTGAAAATAAGAAATTCTACTCTAACGTACTGCTCACAATAGAATTACACTTACCTGAAATTGTAACAGGCTGGGTTACGCAGGTCAAAGGGTTTGGCCTGTGTAACCCTTCAAATCCCCGCAAGAATTGACTTCACATCCGAAACCGGTCCAAACTTTACATTCGGAATATTTAAGGCATTCAAAGTATCAGCATGGCATCGCCATAACTGAAGAACCGATATTCCTGGGCGACTGCTTCCCGATAGGCGGCAAGCATCAGATCCCGACCGGCAAAGGCGCAGACCAGCATCAACAGCGTCGACCGCGGCAGGTGAAAGTTGGTCAGCATGCGATCCACGACATGAAACGCGTGGCCTCCGGGCCGCCCTGGCCAGATGAAGAGCGAAGTCCGACCGCCTCCAGGCTCAACCCCCCCCGGCTTCCAGGCGCTCTCGAGCGTGCGAATCGAGGTCGTCCCGATCGCGACGACACGTTTTCCTCCGGCCTTCGCGCGACGGATACTCCCAGCGACTTCGGGCGAAATTTCATAGCGTTCTTCGTGCATGACATGGTCACGGATGTCGTTCGACTTCACCGGCCGAAACGTTCCGAGCCCCACATGCAGAGTGACCTCGGCCCAGGAAACGCTCCGTTCAGCAAGAGCCCGGATGATCTCATCCGTGAAATGAAGCCCGGCGGTCGGAGCGGCCGCGGATCCGATATGTTTTGCGTAGACGGTCTGGTACCCGGCCTCGTCTTCCTTCGTACTCCCTCGCGATATGTAATGAGGAAGCGGAATCTCCCCTGCCCCGCTTTCAACAGGATCGCGGTCAAATTCCGCCCAAACAGTCCCGTGCGGTGACTCGGACGAACCACGAACCAGCGCGCCTCGAAGACCCTGTCCATCCGGTGTCATGATTTCAAACCGAAGCCCCGGGTTATATCTCGCCGAAGCGCGAAACAAGCCTTCCCAGACATGGGGGCCCTGTCCGGCGATCTTTTCGAGAAGTACGAATTCAACTTTTCCGCCTTTTACGAGATGAGCGCTTCCGGGAGCCTGCTTCAAGCGCCAGCCCAGAAGACGGGCTTTCATGACTTTGGTGTTGTTCGCGACGAGAAGATCATTCGAATCAAGATACGACGGGAAGTCGCGAAAGCTTCGGTGCTCCCAGACCCCGCGCGCGCGATCCACGACCAGCAGACGGGATGAATCCCTCGGCATCGCGGGCTCCTGCGCGATCAAGCGCTCGGGCAGCTCATAATCGTACGCGGACAGGGAATTCAGGTCCGGATTGAGATCCATGAACAGGCCACTACCACAATTTTCGAAGAATGGCGTCGGGGTAGTAATGTTTCAGAATCGCCGCCATCGCGTAGCCCCGGTCACCCATGATCTTGGCCCCCCACTGGCACATGCCGACGCCGTGTCCGAAACCCCGGCCGACGACCCTGAATCCTTGCTCCCGACCGGCAACATGAAAGGCGGTGCTCTTGATTTTCGCGGCGCCGACCCAAGCGCGAAACCGAGCCCCGGACAACTTGAGGGCGACGGTTTTCTTGCCGTCCGACCAGATACTCGCCATTTCCAGGACTCTCCCCTGAAAGTCACGTCTCAGCACCTGAAGATCGAGCAGCGTCCCTTTACGGACGATCCCCAAACCGTATTTCGGCCAGCCGGGGATGCGCCCGTCCGCTTTGGCTCCGATGCGGAAGACCCTGGCCAGCTCTGAAACCGAGAAATCGCTTTCCCATCGGAACTGCGGCGAACTCACACAAAACGGGCAGCGTACCGAGCGTTTGAAACCAGGGTAAGCCCGGCCCCAAACGTTTTCGGGAAGTTCGGTAATGCCTCCGCAGGTCGAGTGATAGAACGCCTTTACAGGAACGGCTGTCTTTCCCGGAACCGTGAGTACTAAACCCCGGCTTTTGGCCACCGCCTTCGTTGCCCTGAAATCCTCCCGGATCGACCCGTCATAGACCTGGTCCCAGACAGTTGCATCAAGATCAAAATGGGAATGGCTTTCCGAGCGCAAAGTCTGGATGGCTTCGTTCTTTGAGATCACGCGAAGAGCTTCCCGCGCCGTACCGGCCGTATCGAGCCGTGCCTGTAAGATCTGATAATAAGCATAGGTACGTGCCGCGACGACTTGCGCGACAATCGCCTCTTCGTTCCAACGCGAAGAAAATTCGGCATTCACGAGCCCTTCGAGGTACTTTTCGACTTCGACGTGATTCACGACTTCGCAGAAAGACCCGGCGGAATAGATTCTGATTTCCTCGCGATAAGGGCGTCCGGCGTAATTTAAAAAGCCTGTCGGAGTGGTGATTGAAACGGGCTCTTTCAGATCAAGTGACTGAACGGAATCAAGCCGAGTGGCGCGGATTCTCCCGTCCTGGCACCGAAATTCCCATTCCGCCTGACGGTTCATCACGGAAACAAGCTTCTTTCGATCAGTCGCTTCACGATTCTCATCATAGATATGAAGATCGAAACCACGAATCCGGACCCTTGAATCAGCTTCGTTCAGACGCACCCGAACCCGAACGGGAGAATGCAGCGCCGAAGCAGAGGGACGCGAAGATTTAAAAGGCGCACCGATGATAGAACCCGGCGAAGCGGGCCGACTCGGAACGGCAAGCGCCGGCTGGACCAAAACGAGAATCAGGCAACAAGGCTGGAGAATCCTTCTCCAAATGGATCGCTTCATGCGTCTTCCCATTATGACTAGGCAAAAACGTCCCGACAAGAGGTACGAAAAATTTTCCCGTTTAGAGGGTTTGGAATTGCACCGACACGTTTCTTGAAAGCAGGTCACAAACCTGCTGCGGCCACAACCACATTGAGGTCCGCGAAACGGAGGCGATCATGGAAGAGAAGACTCAACTGACCACGGACGAAACCCAAACGACTGTGGAAGAAGCCTTTTCTCACTTCTTCGGCACCGCAAAAGACGTCATCGCGAAATATTCGCATTGCGCTGTTTGCGGTGCCAACCTCCACTTCAGCCATGTCACGAACTTCGTGACGAACCTGACGCAGGAGACGGCTAAGTGTCCGGAATGCGGCTTTAAGGTTCATCAAGTCCTCCACCGTCTCCAATAAAAGGCTGACGGTCTTTCATCTGGCTCTTTGACACACCGTATCGCGAGCGATGCTATTTACATTCTCGGCATCCCTGCGTAAGTTACAGCCTTCGTGAAAACACCGATGGATTCCAAACGAGCTTGGACCGGATTCTTGCCTCGAAATGCGATCGTGATGTTTCGAAGGGGCAAATCCGTCGCGACGCCAAGCGCCCCTCCTTCCATTTCAAGCCTCGAGGCTGAATTGAAAGCCTGCTCTCATTGCAAACTCTGCAAAACCCGAAACTCCGTCGTTGCAGGAGAAGGGATGCCAAACGCCCGTCTCATGTTCATCGGCGAAGGCCCGGGGGAACAGGAAGATTTGCAGGGACGGCCCTTTCTCGGCAGAGCGGGCCAACTACTCGAGCGAATGATCGAGGCGATCGGTCTCAAACGCGAAGACGTTTTCATCACAAACGTCGTGAAGTGCCGCCCCCCCGAAAACCGCACACCGGAACCCGACGAAATCAAAGCGTGCAGTCCTTTTCTCTGTCGTCAGCTGGAACTGATTCGACCCGAGGTCATTGTCACGCTCGGCAAGGTCGCCGCCCAGAGCCATCTTCAGACCGAAGAAGGAATTTCGGAACTTCGCGGACGTTTCCATGCTTATCGCGGGGCGAAACTGATGCCGACCTTCCATCCCACCGACCTCCTTCGGAACCCAGCGTTAAAAAGAGAAGCCTGGATGGATCTCCAACTCGTAGCAAAAGAGCTCGGGTTGAAAATAGTTACACAAAAAAACGAATCGTGATTTACTGGCCTCCACTTTAGGAGGTCGAATATGGAATTTTCCGGCGGTTTTCTTTTTCTCTTAGCTCTGGTCATCGTATTCCTCGGGATGAGCATCAAGGTCCTGAATGAATACGAACGTGGCGTCATTTTCAGACTGGGCCGGATTATCGGTGCCAAGGGTCCCGGGTTGATTATTCTGATTCCGGTGATCGACCGCATGCTCCGGGTTGACCTCCGAACTGTCACTCTCGACGTCCCTCCTCAAGACGTGATCAGCCGCGATAACGTCACGATCAAAGTCAACGCAGTCGTCTACTTCAGAGTTGTGGATCCGAACCGCGCGGTCGTCGAGGTCGAAAATTATCTCTTCGCAACCTCGAAACTCGCGCAGACCACCCTCCGTTCGGTGCTCGGCCAGGTTGAACTCGACGAACTTCTTGCTTCGCGTGAGTCCATTAACCATCGCCTCCAAACCATTTTGGACGCACAGACGGAACCCTGGGGCGTGAAGGTCTCCAACGTCGAAGTCAAACAGATCGACCTCCCGGTTGAAATGCAGCGGGCAATGGCTCGTCAAGCTGAAGCGGAGCGGGAACGCCGGGCGAAGATTATCGCCGCCGAAGGCGAACTTCAGGCGTCGCAAAAACTCGGAGAAGCCGCGGCCATCATGGCGGCCAATCCGATTTCACTTCAGCTCCGGTATTTGCAAACACTCCGGGAGATGTCGAATGAGCACACGACTCACACAATCATTCCGCTTCCGATGGAGCTTCTGAAGCCGTTCTTGGGTGCTTTGATCAAGTAGCAACCTGGCTTATGGCGCACCTTTGAAGATATTGGCGCTCAACGCGCCGACAATGACGTCCACCCGTCCATCCAGATTGATATCGCCCACCGCGATTCCTTCGGGAAAAGAGGACGTAGCCACGTTCGTTGCCGCGTTGAAAGTCCCGTCGCCCACCCCAAGCAAGCGGCTCATCGTCCCGGCGCCTCGGTTCGCAGTGAATATATCCAGTTTCCCGTCGCCGTTAAAATCCGCGAGCTTCACCTGGTTCGGCGAGGTACTGACAGCGTAATCCGTACGGGCGCCCAGGGTGCCGTCACCAGCGCCGAGAAAAACTCCGACTTTGGCTGCGCCCGATTCTGAAACGACGACATCGAGGTTCCCATCAGAGTTGAGATCACCCAGAGCCAACCACATTGGCCATGCCAGCGTTGCGTAATCCACGGCCGCGACGAAAGTGCCGTCGCCGTTTCCGATCAAAACGCTGATGGTATAGGGCGCCTTGTTCGCGACCACGAGATCAAGCTTCTGGTCACCATTCAAATCTCCGGCAACCACTCCGTAGGGATTCGTCCCCACCGCGATATCCGTTCGCGCGCCGAAGGTCCCATTACCCAATCCGAGGAAAATACCGACTTTTGCCGAATTATACTCAGTCGTGACGAGATCGAGAATTCCATCCCGGTTCAAATCGGCTGTGATCAAAGCAATCGGATAATCCAGAGTGGCGTAATCCGTAGCACCGCTGAATAGGCCGCCTCCATCGCCGAACCATACTCGGATATAACGGCTAGCTGAACTCGCAGCGATGTCTGGCTTCGAGTCACCGTTAAAATCTCCAACGACAACATCGGTTGTCGCCGGAATCGTCAGAGTTCCAATACTGGAAAATGTCCCGTTCCCGATGCCTTGCATGACATAGACATCACCGCTAAGATTTCCTCTTACCATGTAGAGGTGATTTGGATTCCAAATCGAAATCGGAGCCAAAGCAATCCTCTGACTGGAGCCCGCAATATCCGCCCTCGCGGCAAAACTGGTACTGGCCAGCGCACTCGAGCTTTCATTGAAGTAGAGTCTCGCGTTTCCACTCGCGGCGGCGTCGGGGAGAACACTCCCGAGTCGTGTCACCTGAATCCGATCGCGTCTACCGGCCGCCCCCACCCAAAAAGTGGTTTGAGCATAGCCGGAGGCATTCGTCGTCACTTTGGTTGATTGGGCCGTTCCTGAGCCTTGAACATTCAAGAAGGTTAAATCGACGCCACTCACGGCGTTACCGTAGATATCCACCGTCTGAACTTTAGGAGGAATCGCAAGAGCGGTATTCACCTGCGCGGTCTGCGCGTCTCCATCGATGAGAACAAGATGATCAGCCGCACCCGGATTGCCAGTAGCGGTGAATGTATAAGTCGCAAAGCCCGAGGCGGCAAGATCAGGAAGCGGCGTCACTGCGCGTTCCACTCGAACCGTGTTTGTCCCTGCCGTTGTTCCCAAGGTCAAAGTCGCGGAAGCAAGGCCATTGGCGTCGGTGTTGGCAGATGCGGGCGAAACCGACCCATTCGAAAGAAGCCGGGTAAAGGTCAGAGGGACGCCGCTCACCACGTTTCCGGCGAGATCGACCACTTTGACCTGAAACGCGGTACTGAGCGAACTTCCGACAGAACCTGACTGAGCGTCGCCTTCGATAATGACCAGGTGGTCAGCCGGGCCGACCGAAACCGTGAAGGCACGCGTCCCCTCCACAAGAGCACCCGAATTGGCCGTGAAAGTCAGCGTCTGAGCCGTGCTCCCTTTGAAGAAGAAATCTTTCGTGGCAGCACCCAACGAAATCGTGACACTTCCTCCCGCTGCTTGCGTACAACCCGAATCCGTATAAAAAGCTCCTGCTCCATTTCCAGCCAACGTGACTGCCATTGGCGCAGCAACGGGAGCTGAATTTCCGTTCGAGTCCTGCGTAGTCACGGTGATCGCCGCTGAGCAGACGCCCGCGCTCGCGCTATTTGCCCCGGAAAGGACGAGCCGAGCCGGATTACCGGCCGTGACAGTGACTGAAGTGTCGGGAAGATTACCGATTCCGGCGAAAGCTGTCCTGAATGTGTTCACTGTCCCGACGGAGGAAGCCGTAAAGGTCGATTGGTAAACGCCAGGACTGCCGACCACGGACGAAATCGCCCCGAAATTCCCGGAACTCGTTCCGGTCGCAAGCATCGTAAGGCTCAGATTCGCGGCCTGGTTACCGTCCAAAATCTGATTTCCAAACGAATCCTTGAGCGTGATCGTCACGGTTGCAGTTTCACCTGAAACAATGCTTGCCGATGAAATCGCGACCGTCGATTCGGCAAGGCTCACGGCTCCCGCTACGCCTGTTGCCGTGAACGCGATGTAAGCCGGCGAACCCGCCAGTGCTCTTGCGGAAGTGGCGACCAAGGCATTCACGCCGGCGAGGGTTCCAAGCGTCCATGAGGTGCTTGCAAAGCCTTCATCATCGGTCAATGTCGCAGCCGGGCTGACGCTGCCGCCACCGCTCGCAACCGTAAATTGAATGAGCGCTCCGGAGACAGGTTTGTTTTTCTTGCTAAGCAGTTGAATCTTCGGTGCGATCGCGACGGCGTCTCCGACCGTGGCGGTCTGTTGGTCGCCGGCGACCAAAACAAGGTGGTCGGCCGCATCTTCGTCAGCGTTCTTGGGATCAGTCGTGACGAGTTCATCCTCGACTGCGATGTCGATCACCCCTCCCGCGAGAGGATTACACCCGGTTACGCTGCTCCCGATGATCAGAAGCAGCGCACATTGAACTATTGAGAGGAACCTAAGTTTTTTCATCATACGTACAACCTCGCTTAGGAAAGAAACCTTTATAATGTTATGATACTCTACTATTTTACCTGAGTCAAACGTTCTGATATTGTTATTATCCCACAATAACAACTAATTATGACGAAATGGCTCTCGCGAACCTGGATCAAGCCGCCCTGAGACTTTCGCTCGTTCACCTCAAGGCGCGACGCAGCGGAAGCCAACCACTGGATCTGACAACGTGGCAGCGCCGCCGGCATTCAGCCCGAACACGCCGGACTTTTGACCGTCTGCACGCCAGCCGCCGCGAAGAATCATCGTTCCGGATCCGGGAAGAGCGTAATAACCGAGCCCAAAGATGGATCCATAAGTCCCGGCCGGTCCCAAATCCCGTTTCGCATTGTTTGCAGTCGGAATCGCATACATGTAATTTTCCCAAGGAAGAGCATAGGTCGCGTAATTCCAAGTATCGGCAACGAACTCCCACGCATTGCCGGCAAAGTCCCAAATTACGCCGCCACTTGAAAGGGTGTGCGTTCTCTTCTGCTCCCAGCCTCCATTATAGGCCTGCCCGGCGTTTGCGTTCGTGATGCCATAGTAAGGATTCACCCCATCCGAAGCTAATGTCCCCCCTGTCACATTATTCGAATAACCTCGGTTCATCCCGGTCACTCCCACCACGCCCGTGTACCAATTGGCGCCATTAAGTTCGGCATTCTGCGCAACCGTTTGCCAATGCGCGTTCGTAATCATACTAAAACCCGCTGCCGTGCAAAGGCTCGCGGCGGTTGCCCGAGTAATGCTCGTCCAAGGCTGCAAGGCAGGTTGCGAAGTCGCCACTCCTCCGACGTTCTTCATCTCGTAGTTCGCGACACAGAAATTGCCGGTATTGTAAGTGGTATTATTGGGCACAAAACTGAAATTCGCCGGGCAATAATGAAAACCGTTTGTCAACGTCGAAGCCGTACCGCCGTTCGAGACGGCAACATCCTTCGCACCTCCGGTCCGGGCCGGCGCGCTGCACGTCAGGCTTGACTCCGAGCTGACATTCACGGAGCCGCAAGCGACGCCTCCGATCATCACTGTAGTCGAGCCACCGAAATTTGTTCCCGTGATCGTGACCGTCGTTCCACCACTCGTCTCACCCCAAACAGGCGAAACGCTCCCGATCGTCGGAACGGGAGGAGCCACCACCGTCACCCCCGAAAGATCCGGAGGAGTAAACGTCAGAGTCGCCGCATTTCCCACTCCGTCGACTAGCGTTCCTGCATTCAACTCAATCGGAGAAGCGATCGAAATCCCATCCGCATCAGCGTCGCCCACGACCGTCGTATACCGAAACAGCAAGCTCGTACTGCCTGAGCCCGATACATAATTCGCATACCGGGTCGCCGCGCCGATCGTCAGCGCCAGACGAGGCGTACCCGTCACGGCGACGTTCTCGTTAAACAAGTAAGTGAAATCCAGGTTCTGTGCCGTCCCGTAAACCGCGTTCGTGGGTGCCGTGATCGAACTCACGGACGGGCCGGTATTATCCACCTTCACACCGCTCAGATCAGGAGCAACGAATGCAAGGTCAGCTGAGTTATTCGAAGCGTCCTTGATCGTGCCTCCGTTCAACTCAGCCGGTGATGAAAGCGCGATCCCGTCGCTATCGTTGTCAGTCCCCACGATCGTGTACCGGAAGACGAGCGCCGTACTGTTCGAGCCTGAAAGATACGTAGCATACCGGGTCGCCGCACCGATCGTCAGGGCCAGACGAGGCGTGTTGGTCACCAGCACCGCTTTATTGAAGTTGACCGTGAAATCGAGATTCGCGCCACTTACGTAAGTCGCGTTCCCCGGTACCGGGTTGATCGAGCTGATCGTCGGCATCGCCGCATCCACTTTGACTCCGGCGAGATTCGGTGACGAAAAGGCAAGACCGGCGGGATTCGGGCCGCCATCCTGAATCGTGCCCCCGTTCAGCTCGATCGGAGACGTCAGAGCGATTCCGTCATTATCCGCTTCGCCCGACTGCACCGTATAACGGAACACCAAGGCCGAACTTCCCGACCCCGAGGTGTAATTCGCATACCGCGTCGCCGCGCCGATCGTCAGCACCAGACGAGGCGTATTCGCCACGTTCACGACCCGGCTGAAGTTCACCGTAAAATCCAAATTCCCACCCGTCCCATAAGTCGCGTCCGCGGGTCCGGTGACCGAGCTGATCGCCGCCGCCGGTTGAACGAACGTCACGCTCGCGCTCGACGTCCCCGTCAAACCTGCCGGTGCCGAAACACTGATCGTCTTCGCCTCCCAAACCGTCGAAGTCATCGTCGCCGAAGTCTGGCCATTAGCGTCCGTCGCAGCTGGAGCATTGATGCTATTACCTGAGCCACTCGACGTAAACGTCGGTGAAACTCCGCTCACAGGGTTATTATTCGCGTCCCGCACCGTCACGCTGATCGTCGTCGTCGCCGACCCGTTTGCAATGACGTTGTCTGGGGCCGCCGAGAGACTCGTGTTGGCCGCTGAAGCGGCGCCCGCGACAAAAGTGACGCTCGTCGAAGCCACCGTCGTGAGCGGAGCCGGAGCCGAAAGCGTGATCGTCTTCACTTCAGCCTTCGTCGACTTGATCGTAGCCGTCGTCTCGCCCGAGGCATTCGTCACGCCCGAGGGCTGCGTGATCGTGTTGCCACTGCCGGTTGAAGCGACCGTGATCGTCGTCGCATCAAAGCCAGAAACGGCGTTGCCCAAAGCATCTCGAACCGTAATCGTTATCGTTTTTGAAGCGCTCCCGTCCGCAACGACCGAACCCGCAGCAGCCGAGAGCGAACTTTGGCCCGCATTGGCGCTTCCCGCGATGAACGACACGGTTGCCGTACCCGTAACCACAAGCCCGTCCGTCGTATCCGTTGCCGTGAGAACCGCATCGCCGAGAGTGGATGACTTCACGGTGAAGCTCGCAACGCCTGCTTCAGAAGTGACTCCCGAAACCGTCACGATCGTATCCGTCGCTCCCCGGCTTGAAGCAAGCGAAACCGACTTGCCCTGTACCGGGTTTCCATACGCGTCCTTTAAAGTCACTGTGACCGTGGCCAGGGAGATTCCGTCCCCGCTCACCGCGCTCGGTGCCGCCGAAACCGTGCTCTGACCCGCGCTCACCGCGCCCGCAGCAGCGACGGCGTTAAAAGTAATCGAAGTCGGCGCGCCCACCAGAGTTCGCGCCGTCGTCACAACGAGCGTATTCGCACCCGCCGAAGTCCCCAAAGTCCAGGACGTACTTGCCAAACCCGCATCATCAGCCAATGCCGCAGCCGCCCCGACGCTGCCGCCACCGTCCGTAATCGCGAATTGAATCAGCGCACCCGCGACCGGATTACCCTTGGTATCCACGATCTTCACTTTCGGGGAGATCGTGACGACAGTTCCGACGAGAGCACTCTGGTTATCACCTTCCACCAAGAGAAGATGATCCGCCTGTGGACCAGTCGGTGACACCTCGTCTTGGATGGCGACTTCAACCACCCCGCCTGACAACGGGCTGCATCCAGGAAAAAGGAGAGCGGCGAACATTCCGCAGCTCACGGCCGAAACGGCTATTTGGCTCTTCATACGTCCTACCTCGCGGCATTCCTTAAGGGTTAAGGAATTGTTACATTATTAATGATATCTCTTTATAGAACCTGAGTCTATGAGTGAGGTATAAAAAATAATACCTTTGCTTGCATGGAGTTATGAATTCAAGAGCACTTAATTGTTAACCAGACCAAACACTTGGTACACCATTTGGAATGTCAGGGAAATGTTTGCAGCAGCTTTTGGCTATGTACCAGAATCCATTTTCAACGCGCGCTTACCCCGAAGCAGCCGATGATAGCTAATAGCAAACCGATGTGCTTCGTCACGAACATGCGTCAGAAGCTTATATGCATCCGTATGGGGGATGAGCGAAATCGGGTTCTTGCGATTGGGTATAAAGACCCGTTCAAGAGACGACTTAACCTCTTTCGCCTGAAAATCCCTCTCCACCCGGGCTTTTGCGAGTCCGGCGACACTGACCCCTTGAACCGAGAGCTCTTCGAGAATCGCGACCGCCTGTGCGAGCTGCCCCTTGCCCCCGTCCACGAGAACGAGATCAGGCAGATCTTCATCACGATGTGAAAACCTCCGGCCCAGTACCTCTTTCATCATAGCAAAGTCATTTGCCCCTTCGACCGTGCGAATTTTATAACGGCGATAGAGACCCTTTTCCGGAGCACCGTTGACGAATACGACCCGAGAAGCAACCGCGTCCTGGCCCTGAATATTTGAAATATCATAGCACTCGATCCGATACGGCAGTTTGACGAGGTGCAGTTTGTCCTGCACTTCTTCGAGCGCTCCCAATCCATGGCCAGCAGTACGCTTCATCGTCTGCTCAAGGGCATACGCGGCGTTCGCATAGGCAACATTCAGGAGCTGCTCCTGAATCTTCTCTTCCGGACCGGCTGCTCCCGGATCAAGAACCCGTACCGTGACCCCAAGGGTTTGCTCCAGAAGCTCCCGATCGCGCGGAGGCAACGGCAGGAGAATCTCCTGCGCCGGAGGCTCCCCTTCCCGCTCTTCCCTGTTGACGTAATATTGCGCGATAAATTCGTAGATTAGCTCGGAATCTGAAAGCGTAGGATCAACATTTTGCAAGTGATAGTGCTGAATAGATATCAGGCGACCCCCGCGAATCCGAAGCAGCGTACCGTGTGCCTCGCTCTCTTTCCGAGCGACATGAATCACGTCGCGATCGCGCTGCGAACCGGCCTCGACGGCCACCTGAGTCTCCGTCACAAGTTCAAGGTTCCTGAGC
>DATDSK010000277.1:0-3432 GCA_035291325.1 Bdellovibrionota bacterium
TCTTACCGCTGAAGTCGCGACGACGATGTCGCCGATCTTCGTCTCGTCATAAAGTCCGCCCGCCGTTCCGACGCGGATCAACGCTTTCGCGCCGACATCAATGAGTTCCTGAAAGCAGATTGCCGCGCCCGCGGCTCCCACGCCGTGAGAGGTGATCAGAATTTCCTTTTCCTGGTACCGTCCCAAAAACGAGTGATACTCACGGTTCATCGCGACCTGTTTCGGATTTTTAAGAAGCTTCGACATGAGTTGCGCGCGCTCCGGCGAGCCGCAAACGACGACCCGTGCGTAACTTTCGTTTTTATCCAACTGAATATGACGTTTCATGAATGACTTTCTTTCGTTGTTTAAGGCAGAACGAGCGCGGGGTTGACGAGACGCGGACCGGTCCTCGAACGTGGAACAATGTAAAAAGCTGCCGTTTTCCCGCCAACCGCGCGTAAAGCAAGCGCGATCGTGGTATAAGGACCGCCCACCTCGATCTGCGATTCTTCGAGGGCATAGTCGAGAGCGGTGTGTCCGCTGTCGTCCTTGATATTCACGTCGATTCCTTTGATGGAGAGAAGCTGCTGAATGACTTGCACACAACCATTCATCGCAGCATAAATCAAAGCGGACCGACCGTCATAATTAGTCAAATTCACATTCGAATCACGACTGATCAGCGCGCCGGAAATCCGGCTTGAACAGTTCATCGCCGCTTTCATCAGTGGGGTATCGTCGCGGTCGTCGCGAGCGTCGGTATCGGCTCCGGCCGCCAGCAGCATAAACGCGACCTTGATGTGATTTGAACGACAGGCGTTCAGCAGAGCTGTCTCGCCATACTCCCCCGTCGCATTGACGTCAGCGCCACGTTTCAAGAGCCGACCGACTTCTTTAATCCGGCCGTCCCGCGCAGCGATCCTTAATGAGGTAGCAAGCACCCCGCCGTCAGAATCCGCGAGCACCTCCCCTGCTTGCGCAAACTGTGGAAGAGATAAAAACACGAAGGCCAAAATCCCCGTAAAGCCAAGACGAAGCCGCATGCCGCGATTCCTCCCAATCTACTTTGGATATCACCCGTGCTGGACGTCGTCAAAAGCACGGAGGTGCGGGAAACCGCACACAAGCTTTGATCATGACCGGCATGCGTCATGATGTCGAGTGTGTCCGACCTGACACAGCTATTGCCGTTGGTTGCCTTGGATCTTCTCGCAAAAGGGGAAACCTGCTGACGTCGCGGCGCGGCACAGCCGGGTTCTTTTTGTTAGACTTTTCCGCCGAAATCCAGGACTTTGAAAAAATGACGCAGCCTTCGAAAAGCCCGGAATCCCCGCTGCCACTCAGAAAAGAAGGGCGTGAAAAAGTCACGGGTCGCGCTCAGTACGTCGACGATCTCACCTTCCCGAACATGATCTTCGGAACGACGGTCAGGAGTTCCGTTCCGCGCGGACGAATCCGGAAGATTTTTTTTGAAGGCGACCTTCCGTGGAACGAGATCGTGATCGTTTCAGCCAAGGATATTCCCGGAAAAAATTCGGTCGCGCACATTCTCGACGATCAACCCTGCCTCGCCGACGAGCTCATCCATCACGCTGAAGAACCGATTCTGCTGCTCGGCCACTCCGATCGCTTTCTTCTCGAGGAAGCGCGCCGCAATGTCCGCATCGAAATAGACCCACTCCCTCCCGTTCTTTCGATCGATGACTCACTCGCGCGAAAGGAAATCATCTGGGGAAAAGACAACACCTTCAAATCCTTTCTCATCCAAAAGGGAGACGTCAATCAGGCTTGGAACAAAGCCCATCTCGTGGTGGAAGGAGAATACTTTTCGGGCGCCCAGGAACAACTCTATATCGAGCCGAACGGGATGATCGCTTTCGCCGAGCCCGGGAACGTGACCGTCTGGGGATCGATGCAGTGCCCCTATTATGTTCATCACGCTTTAACCAGCCTATTTGGCTTGAACAAAGAAAAAGTTCGTGTCGTTCAGGCCGAAACGGGCGGCGGCTTCGGCGGAAAAGAAGATTATCCTTCCATTCTCGCCCTGCACGCGGCCCTGCTCTCACGCAAGTCCGGACGTCCGGCGAAATTCATTTACGATCGTGCTGAAGACATGGCCGCCACAACAAAGCGTCACCCGTCACGCACACGTCATCGGACGGCGGTCACGAAGGACGGCAAACTCCTCGCCATGGACATCGATTTCGTCCTCGACGGCGGCGCTTATGCGACTCTCTCGTCCGTGGTGTTATCGCGCGGCTCGATTCACGCGGCGGGGCCCTACGACTGCCCGAACGTCCGCATCTCCAGCCGCGCGGTCGCGACGAATACGCCCCCTCACGGCGCCTTCAGGGGATTCGGCGCGCCTCAGAGTATTTTCGCCCTCGAGCGGCACATGGATCACATTGCCGCCGAACTCGGGCTCGCGCCTGATGAATTCCGGCGGCGCAACCTGATTCAGGAAGGGCAGACGACCGCGACCGGACAAAGAATTCGTGAAAAGCCCGATCTCGAAGGGCTGCTTAAATCGGCGCTCGATTCCTCCGACTACAACAGAAAGTCCGCTCTATTCACGAAGGAGAATCGCAAACCAGGTCAAAAAATAAAGCGCGGGATGGGGATTTCCGTTTTCATGCACGGGGCTGGATTTACCGGCTCCGGGGAGAAGTTTCTCGCCTCGGTCGCCGGAATCGAAGCGACGCCCGAGGGAAAGATTCGCGTGCTGGCCTCAAGCACCGAGATCGGTCAGGGCGCAAGGACGGTTTTTTCCCAGATCGCCTCGGAGACGCTCGCGATTGAGTTCGATGATGTCGAAGTCGTCCAGCCTGACACGAACCTGGTCCCGAACAGCGGTCCCACGGTCGCCTCTCGCACGACCATGGTCGTCGGCAAGCTCATCGAATCGGCATCCCTGGCTCTCAAAGAGACTCTCATCCAGAGCGGCTATCTCGCGAATTCCTACACTCGTGACGAATTCAAGAATGCCTGCGCGAATTTCATAGCGCGGACGGGACCGCTTCGCGTTTTCAGTCAGTACCAGCAGCCCGAACATATTCAGTGGGACGACGAGAAATATCTCGGAGACGCTTACGGCACGTTTGCCTGGGCCGTGTACGTCGCCGAAGTCAGCGTCGACCTTTCGACCTTCGAGACCCGGGTTGAAAATTTCGTGGCCGCCCAGGAAATCGGGAAAGTAATGCACCCTCTTCTTGCCGAAGGTCAGATCGAGGGCGGTGTCGTCCAGGCGATCGGCTATGCGCTCTATGAAGACGTTCTCTGGAAAAACGGGAGCATGTGGAATAACCGGCTGACGAACTACATTATTCCAACCGCGACGGATATTCCCCGCGTAAAAGTCCTTTTCAAGGAAAACCCTTATCGCTACGGCCCCAAGGGAGCCAAGGGTATCGGAGAACTCCCGATGGACGGCGTCGCGCCCGCCATTCTGAA
>DATDSK010000278.1:0-11801 GCA_035291325.1 Bdellovibrionota bacterium
TCTGGTGCTCCATGGCGAGCATGACGGCGCCGTGCCCTTCTCCTGCGGCAAAAAGATCTACGAACTCGCGAACCCGCCCAAATGGTTCTGGGAGATCAAGGACGGGAACCATATCGACGCGATGACGTTGCATAACGGAACTTATCGCGACAAGTTGCTTGAGCTTCTCGACTCCTGGCCTTACCGCTGACAGTTCTGTTTGCGCGAGGACTCCCGGAGGACATTGAAATAAAGACGGGCTTCCTTATAGGAATCGTCAAGGTCCTGCAAGGCGCGGTACTCCCGTTTATACGCGGACGTAGTTCGGTAAGCTTTCACTGTTCCGACTTTCTCCTGCAGAGCACTGGCGGCTTTCTTAGCTCCCTCGGCCGCACTCTGAGCGCGCTCTCCGAATTCAAGCATGACTTGCGCGATCGTGGCGCAATTGTCCAGACGACGGAGTTCGGCGATCGTGGCGAGGACCGAATCTTTCTCCGTCCAGCATTTCCCGACGACCTCGGCCGCTAACAGCAGTTGGTAATCGGCGGATTTCCCGGCTTTACGGTTCTTTTCATATTGCTCGCGCGCGCCGGAATTCTTCGCCAGACACTCCCGGGCTTTTCGTGCCTGGTAAATATTAAATGGTGGGTCGTTCGATTCGACCGGCGGTAAAGGGTTCATATACAGATCCTCTTCACGCAAAGCGGAGGAATCCTCTTCTTTCGTGACCGCCGGGTCTGAATAGGCTTCGATATCAGGAAGAATACCGACGAGCTGCGGCGAGCGACCGCTCGGAAGAGTGTACACTCCTCCTGTTTTCGCCATCCTCAACATGGAATAGCCCCCACCCTCCTTTTCCACTTCAACTTGGAAAGATCCTTTGCCGTACGACCTTTCGCCCAGAACCAGTGCTCTCTCATGTTCCTGAAGAGCTCCAGAAAGAAGCTCCGAAGCACTCGCCGAAGAAGAATTTATGAGAACGACGAGCGGTAGACGGGTCAGAGGCTCTCCTCGAGTCACCAGTTTCTTTTCCACCCGGACGATCTCTTTTCCAGGACCCAGGAAAAACGACGCAATGCAAACCGCTTCCGAAGTGCGCCCTCCACGATTTCCCCTGAGATCAAGAATAAGCCCTTTCGGCTTCGACCGGAGGACGTCCTGGAGAGCTCCTTGAACCTCCAAACAACTCCCCTCCTCGAATTGCTGTAGGGAAACGTAGCCAACCGGAACTCCGTCGGTCATGACAGTCTTGCCGACCGACAGTCGTTGAAACACTTGCTTTCGCTTAACATCAAAAGAATGCTCTTGCCCAGCCCTGAGGACCGTCACCTTTACGGACGAATCTTCCGGGCCAATGATCTTTGACCACACTGTCTCGAACGTGAGTCCCTGGATCGGCTCTCCATCCACTTCGAGCAATCTGTCGCCTTCCTGTATTCCCGCTTGGGCCGCCTGTGAACCTTCAATCGGTTCAATCGAGATGCCTTGTGGCGAATCCTTAAAAACAGCTCCGATTCCAACGAAAGAAGGGCTCCTGATCTTAACATCGGAAGAAAGCGTAACATAGACATGCGGGTCGAACCGGATCCCCAAGTAGGCGTTCCATGCCGCAGCCGTGACTTCAGCTTCCCGGGATGGGTCGCTCCTCATCGCAAAATGTTCGGAATGCTTCAATATCGATTCAAAATCGGCCTTCGAACCCAAAAGCTCACGTTGTTTTGAAAGCGCTTGAAAAAGCGCCTTTTGATAGTTCCGATATTCCTTTTCGCGTCGGAGTGGGTCGCGCCCTTCGACGGGAGACCACTTCGAGAGAACAAAAGACGGAATCTCGACCGTCACACCCTGAAAATCCGTTCGATTGCGCTCGTAGTAATGACGTGGAACCCAGACTGCCAAGGGGTCCCGGTACTTCAGAATCGCGTTGATCGCCCAAAAACACGCCCCGAACGCGTTCGAATCGGCATTGCACTCTGAATTCGAGACGACTCTCCGGAGGGAATCGAAAGTAAGCCCCGTATTTCTCCATGCTTCTTCTTCGGACTCGTATTCCTTCGAGGCATTCGCGCCCGCGGCTAGCCGCGAGAGTACGGAGAGGACCTGCCCCACGTTTTTCACCAGTCCCCCGTTCGAACCCGGGTCCCGGCACTCCCCGTTGCAAACCCGGCCTGAAGCAAAAGAATGCGTTGAACCGAGCTGCGCAAGTACAAGAACAATCGTAAGAATCAAGGTGCCCCCGAGTTTCGACGTTTCAGTCCGGGATTCTTAACTACAGAATACCAGAAAGATCGCCGTTCGTCGTCCCGGCGGGGGTATTCACGAGTAGTTGCCGATCCATTTCGTCGGGCGGGTCTCCCGCGACACAGCCGCGCAAGAGAGAACGATTTCAAATGGTTGAAAGCCGGTCTGATCCCCCGTACAATGGATAGAGACGGAAAGATCACGTTTTTTACGCAATTTTTTACAAAATTTCGGAACTGAACGGAGAACTTACACGGGGACTTTACCATGAAGCTTGGTTGTACATTGCGATCCGGGGCTTGGGGACTCTTGGTGAGCTTGACACTGCTCGTGGCCTACGCCAGCTCTTCTTCTGAACTCTCTCCTCCGCCCGGCCCCGAACCCAAAGATTTCTTCGATTCAACCTGGCAGAACTTCACGACACGGCAACAGAAACGTTATTCGAGCGAAGGTTCGGAACGTCTCGTGCGTTCCGGCTGTAACCGGATGAAATCCGAAACCGGAGATGCCGCGGGCGCCTTTCTTCAGGGCGCGAACCAGGCGATCACAGGCCAGCACTTCCTGCAAACCCATGCCGTCCTGAATGCAAAACAATACAAAAAGCGCGCATGCGGTGAATACGGCCGATCCTATTCCCGCAACGACAGTCTTTACGATTCCCTGTCGAGCTACATCACTCAGTACAACATTGCGACGGACGTGGAGAATTCTATCGCTGAAGCCCGCTGGGTATTCGAAGATGCGGCAAACACGGATGCCAGACTTTCGCAGATTTTCACATCAGAAGATGAGAGGCTCAAAAACGCCTTTCCTGCCAACAAGCCCTGGCGGCCGAAGCGTTTCGC
This sequence comes from Bdellovibrionota bacterium, assembly GCA_035291325.1. Lineage (GTDB taxonomy): Bacteria > Bdellovibrionota > UBA1018 > UBA1018 > UBA1018 > XYD1-FULL-55-31. The sequence continues at coordinate 3,063 of DATDSK010000278.1, forward strand.
CCTGAGCACGATCACCGCGAAAGTCGTTCCCACGATTCTTTCGAAGGACCAGGGCATGTCAAGATTACTCACCCAAGAAGAAGCCAACTACTACTGTTGCCTTCGTGGTTTCGAAGCCGGCGCTGATTTCCTGCAAGAGTCACTCAAAAAGGCCGGGAATGACCAGCCAAAGGTGATGGAATGCAAAGACGAATTTGCGGTGGGGAAGAAAGTCGCACTCGATGCCTGCAAGGGCGTGTGCGACGACCCCGACAAGGAAAGAAAAGTGAAGAGCCGGCTCGGTTGCTTCTCGATCGGGGATATTGAAACGGTCGCGGAATGTGAAACGAGTTTCGAGCAGATGTGCCCAGCCGCTGGAATCGACAACAGCGCATTGAATAGCTACAAAAATATTCGGGGCGGCCCCGAAGCTTCCCAAAACGATTCCGGCGCGCAATTGGCTGACGAGGCGGATTCCTATTCCGATGCCGCGGGGGGAGACTGATTCCCGGTGTTTCGACTGAACCGACCTTACAACCTCCTGCCGCTGATCGTGTCGCTGAGTTTCGCGGCACTTCAGCCATCCGTCGGCGAAGCCGCATGCAACCCCGGCGAGAGATCCGCGCTCACGACGCACAACCTCGGCTCGTTCGCGGAAGCCGCGACACTCCCCTACAATTCGGAGGTCTGCTTCCCGGAATCCTCGACCGAAGGCGAAGTCCGTGTGCGATCGGCCACGAATCCCGACCTGCAATTCACGGCGTCCAGAAGCCGGCTGGTCCCGTTCACCAACGACCAGGAACGTGAAAAAATCAGCTCCGAAATCGAGCAGAGCTATAGCGGCGCATCCAGCGGCCCTGCGGGGACCGGCACCGGTGAAAAAGCAGACTGCTTGAGAACGAATCACCCCGGCGGCCCGCCCGGTCCCGGTACGCAAGTACCGGCAACTCAACCGAGCGCGAGCCCGGCGACCGGCGCGGACACGGCACCTTCCGCCGGTGGCGGATCTTCGGGATTGCCGAGTTTTGAAAACTCTCCCGTTTTCACGAATCCCGCCCAGGAACCCCGGTCAACGGGCGCGATTTTCGGGAACGGAGCCCCGACGCGCGTTCTACCGGCCAACAACATCGGAGCGATTCAGGAAGCTGCCAACCTTGCACAGAACGCCCAGGGCGACGAACTCTCAGGAACCGCGGCGGCGCAGAGAAGCGCCGCGAGCGCCGACATTCGGCACGATTACAAAGCCCTCCAGGATACCTATCGCTGGATTCCGAAACAGGAGCTTGGCAACCGTTTTCAACGTGCCCAACAGGAACTCGACCGGATGGCGGGTGATTTTCAAGCGTTCACGCGGGCCGGGCAAGCACAGGAGATCAGCCTGGCCGACCAGGCGCAGTATCGCAACGCCCTCCTGAATGCCCGCGACAAGGCACGGATCGCGAAAGAACTCCTGGACCTCGGCGCGGAGCAAGGGGGCGGAGCTGGATCCGCCGATGGATCGAATCCGCTCGCCGCAAACAAAGACCTTGAAGAACTTTTTTCGAGCGGAAGCGGGGCGACCCTTTCGGATTCACTCGCGGACCGGCTCGTTATGCTCGCAGGCCTTCCAGAAAATCTCCGGGCCCGGGCTTTTTCAAAACTGCGATTGAAGGACCAGCACACGCTCAAACTGCCGGATGGACGCTCGAAAAAACTCACCGTCCTGACGAATGACAGCGGCCATGCACAGAAGCAGGCCCTCGATTGCGCAAAATTCGTCGCTTCCGCGCTTTCGGCTGAAGCACGAAAATGGCAATTCACCACGCTCGATCTGAAATCGATCTGGTACAAAGCGCGAACCGGACGGCTCCCTGTTCCGCCGAAATGGGGAAAAGGCCGTGCTGAACTCATCGAGAAATTCGCCGGCGGATTCGTTCCCGTTGACCTGTATCTCGGAGAGCGGCCGAAGGCGGGAGACCTTTTGGTCTATCGCGTTCCCGCCCATCCGGAAGGCAGAGTCTTCATCGTCAGGGAATACAACCCCGAAACCATGGTCGCCAAGGTGCTCGAGACCAACAGCCAGGGCGCGCTCCAGATGCGGGAGCTTCCGCTTTCGTTCGATCCGCCACGGCTGGCGGTCCGGCTGGTTCGCCCCGGTTTCGTCGATCTGAGGCTCAAGGCGACCGATAATCCGGCCTGCAAGTATCGCGGAGGAACTTCGCCATGAAGACGGCATTCCTCCGGACAGTTCTTCAGTCCTGCAGAGCGATCGCTCTCGGAACACTTGCCGTTGCCAGTGTCAGCTCAGCGTTTCTGTTCGTCCTCAGCGAGAAAGCGCAGATCGCGCAAAGCGGGGCACCAACAGAGCACGAGCGTCTCCGCTTCAAGAATACTTTCAAGAGCCCCGAAGAGGTGATCAGGTATTATTGCGGCCGGGATGCCTCGGGATTCGTCTGGTCGGGCCTCCTGGACGTCGAACGCCGCGCGTTCACGTTGTGGAAGGAACTTCCTCAGCATGATTCGTTCTTCATCGCGCAAAATTACGAAGTCCTGCCCGCGAAGGAAAAGGACAACGAGGCGCTGGTGGAAGTCCGGTACCTCCTGTCGGGCATCGGCGACGCGCACGGGACGGTCATGCCCCCCTCTCATCGCGAACACCGGGTCACCTTTCGCCTGAAAAAGGATCAGGGCGCCTGGAAGATCGCCCAGCCCGACGGCTCCATCATTGCACCCGTCGTACTTGCTTCAAAATTCCAGTACGGTGAGGCGAATTCGCACACCCAATAGCCGTACAAGCCCCGCTACCTCTTGTAACTCGCCAGAATTCCGATTATGAATTCACTTTATGCGTAGAAAATCGTCGAAACTCATCCAACTCGGACTCGCAACAGCCCTGGCACTCGGTCTCCTCCCTCTGGCCGCTTCGGCGGCGCCGATTCCGCCGCAGGATTTTCCTTCTCTTGTTGAAAAAACGCTCACAGGCGTTGTTAACGTAAGCTCGACAACGGTCATCAATTATCGCGTTCATGGAATGGAGGATTTTCTTCTCTTCTGGGGTATTCCGCGCGAACGCAAACAAACCTCTCTCGGAAGCGGTTTCCTGATCGATAAGGAAGGCTTCGTTCTGACGAACAACCACGTCGTCGAACAGGCGACCGAAGTGATGGTCACGCTCTACGACAAGCGTCAATTCAAAGCCAAAATCGTGGGCAAAGATCAGAAAATGGATCTGGCTTTACTTCAGATCAGGGACAAGGAACGCCGCATCCCCGACAACCTCGTCCCGGTCGCGCTCGGTAATTCGGAGACGGTCCGAATCGCTGAAACCGTCTTCGCCGTTGGAAACCCGTTCGGTCTCCAGCACACGGTCACGGTCGGAATCATCAGTGCGAAAAACCGGACCATCGGCCAGGGCCCGTTTGATAATTTCCTTCAAACCGACGCGTCCATCAACCCGGGCAACAGCGGCGGCCCGCTGTTCAATTCAAAAGGCGAAGTGGTCGGAATCAACACGGTCATTTTTTCCCGCTCGGGGCAAAGCGGCGGCGTGGGGTTCGCCATCCCCGTCAATGAAGCGAAACAACTGCTTCCCGATCTGAAGAAATACGGGCGAGTTCCCCGCCCCTGGCTCGGAATCATGGCCGAGCGCATGACCCCCCAACATCAGGTCTATTACCAACTGCCGATCGACCGGGGTGTGCTGATTTATAACATCGTCGAAGGGGGACCGGCCGATGACGCCGAACTCCGTCAGGGCGATATCATCTTGTCGATTGACGGCACCGCTACAGAGGACCCGCACGAAGTCGAGCGTGCCCTCGCAAAACGCCGCCCGACGGACGCGACAAAACTTTCAATTCGCCGTGGCCATAGAACCCTGCAAGTCACAGTAAAATTGCAGGAACTCCCACGACTCGAAAACCTTCCTCAAGGAATCATCTGATGGAACGACGCAGACCCGATTTGCTCAAGTCCAGCCCCCTGCCGCTCGATTACCTTCGAATGGTATCAGAGGTGTTTACCGCGAATTTCGATTCGCCACTCAAGAAGCTCAAAAAGCTGGCGGGCGCAATGCCGGGTTTCTCCGGACATGGCGAAATCTTTTCGCAGGAAATCGTCCTTGCCGTATCGTTGAGTATCAAGGGACATCTCGCGGCGACGACGGCCTACGCCAGCGTTGATTTCGACCCGAAAGCGAGTTCACCGACGATCGAGGAATTGCTCAGCGGATGCGTGGACGCGATCGGAACCGTCTTCAGCCAGCTCCTGCACGAGGATCGCCTGAAACTGCTCCTTGAAGAACCGCTTTCAGCTCTCGAAAACATTCCCTTCGAATGGACCGCGCTGGAAGTTGAACGGCGCCAGGTCTATATCAAGCTCGACCGCGCGAATCTGGACTTGGAGCGCCTGACGGACGACTGGCTGGCCAAGCACGACCCGGAATTCAAAAAGAACCGCAAGCTCGAAGAGGAAGCGGCCAAGGAGCTTTTTGTAACCGGGCCGAAGAAAAACAACTAGCCTGAACGCGCCAATATGAGATAAAACGCGCAAAAAGCCTGAAGATCGCGGCAAGCACAGCCGTTCTTAAACGGAACAATACTGAACGTATTGTAAGTTTAAATCGGCGAGCACGCCGTGAGATTCGGGCTTTTTGCGCGAGCTTGCGGTTTTAGGCCGGAAATATTGGCGCGTTCAGGCTAGAAGCTTTCGCCTTCGTCTTCAAAATCGCGCTTGATGTTATCGATCAGAGAGTCGACGTTCTCGCCTTCGACATCAAAATCATCGACCGACTCATCGAGATCCAGGTCGTAAATGACCTTGGCAAAATCCTTGTCGTTGGCGAGGTCTTGTCGGATGGCCTCGATATATTTGTCGGGGTATTTCGCAACGAGTTCCTCGATGTACTGATTGAGTTTCTTCTCTTTGAGGATCAGTTCCTTGCGCTTCACTTTTTTCCAATTCTTGATGTAGTGAAGCCGGCAATACCCGGCGGCCGTGGCAAGCCCTTCGCACGCTACCTCGCGACAAACATCTCCGCTGTCCACGGCACGCGCGGCCGATTCAGCCCGGCCTTTTATGGAATAGATCGCAGCCTTCCCTTTGACCGCCTGAGGCGCGGCCCCGGTTTTTACGTTACGTCCCTCGGGAGCTTTTGAGTTTTTTAAAGCTTTCGGAGCGACTTCCGCCGAACCGGCACGAGCGGCCCCGGGCCCCGCCGAGGCGAGATTCTTCTTCACATCGGCCTTCTTCGCGACCGCTACGGCCGCGACGGCCGCTACCGAACGATGAGCGGCCTTCTTCGGAGCCTTTTTCGGAGCTGGCTCAACGGCTTTCTTCTTTGTTTTTCCAAGGGCTTTACCAAGAAACGCCTGCTTCAGAATGGACCCGAGTTTGGAGCCGCTCTTCTTCTGCTTCGCTACGCCGATCGCCACCTTTGCCTTCGCGACCTTTTCCTTGGACGCGTTTATGGCTTTGGAAGGCACTGCCTTTGCCGACTTTTTTGCTTTACGAATTCCCATGAAAATCTTTTACCTCATTTTGGGACCGGTGGGGAGCCTTATACTGTTGCTCGCCTCAACGCTAGACCGCGGAACCGGGATCGTGTTACCTTCGTTGGGTGCCACGCCGCGATACCGCCGTCAAGGATAAACACGTTCAAGAACACCGGTCAATAAGATCGATAAAGTCCCTCGGTTTGATCGACATTCACTTTCATGGCGCCTGCGGAATTGATCTGATGCATGCTTCGCCAGGCGAACTCCAGGAGCTTTCAAAGTCGCTCTGGGATGACGGAGTTGCGGGATTCTGTCCAACAACGGTTTCGGCCGCTCCAGGCGAACTGAAGGAAGCCCTCACCAGAATCGGCCGGTGGATCAGATCGGAAGCCGCTCCAGGAGCACTTCCTCTCGGCATCCATCTCGAAGGCCCGTTCATTAACGAGGCCTTTCGCGGAGCGCATCCGTCCAGCGCCATTCGGCCCGTCCGGATCGCCGAACTTTCGGATCTTTGGGAAGCAAGCCAGCGAACGCTTAAAATCATCACGATCTCCCCCGAAAATCTCATCGCCAACAAAGGCTCTGCCAATGGTCTCAACTCCGTTGTTTCTTGGGCCCGTTCTCATCGGATAAGGCTTTCGCTCGGACACTCCCAGGCGACCGAAACGGAAGCGCATCAGGCTTTCAAGGCCGGCTTTCGCGGCCTCACCCATGCCTGGAATGCCTTGCCGTTCCATCATCGTTCACCGGGGCCACTCGGCGCTGCCGTTGGGTCGCCCGACGTCTTCATCGAAACGATCATCGATCAAGTTCACGTGTCACCGACTCTGATCCGTTGGCTGCTGCGGCTGCACTCCCCCGACCGCATCTGTTTCATCTCGGATGCCGCGCCAGCGGCCGGTTGTCCCGAGGAGCAATCCGTCCCTTTCGGTCCACTCCAAGTTCACACTGAACGTGGTGCATGCCGCCTCAAAGACGGGAGCCTGGCGGGAGGGGGAGAGGTTCTCTCCGCAGCGTTCCGCCGCTGGGTTGAATCGGAGTCACAGCGGCTTCGCCGCCCGGTTCGTTCCTTGATGAAAGAAACCCTTCCCTGCGTAACGACGACGCCCCTGAAATACCTCGGGATCGGACCTTCCCAGGTTGAAGCAATTCGAAAAACCCGACAGGTAGTCTGGAATGTGACTCGAAAGGGCGTCCGCGTAAGCCCCCTTCGACCTTAGAAAACTCATTGACTTCAGACGATTTTTCCGGCTAAAGTACTGCGCCTCAGGGATAAAACGATGAAGCTCCGTTTACACGAGATTACCGAACAGGATACCGACCTGGACTTTACACAAGAAGAGTTGTGGGTCCTTCAGGCGGTCGCTCGCTTGGACGAATACGACCACGAAACCGGAAAAACCGAAGCCCCAGCCACCCCTAGGTCCCGACCGGTAAAAGTTCATTTCAATCTCCGCAAAGTCGATGAAGTCGTTGTGGTTTCTGGAAATATCGATACCTCAATTGAGCTGATCTGCAGCCGATGTGCGAACACCTTCCCATTTGTGTGCAAAACGGCGTTCTCAGCCCTGTACTGTTCCGATCCGGATACCGCGGGAGTCGCTCACCTGGAGGGAGCCGGCAAGCCGGTCGGCCAGAATCAGGGGTATGCGCGTCACGCGCACGACTTCGATGAAGTCGATGATAATTCAACCGGCAAAGACCTCGATATTACTTATTTAGCTGAAGACAGCCTCGATCTTTCGGCAGTCCTCACCGAACAAATTCATTTTCAAATCCCGTTTCAGCCGCTATGTCGTGAAGACTGTAAAGGAATTTGCGTCAATTGCGGAACGGATTTGAACGTTGGCAGATGTGCTTGCGCAAAAATTCCGCGATCCAAGCCTTTTTCGGCGCTCGGAAATATCAAGATTCCGTAGTAGAAGAGCCTTTTTAAAAAAGAGAGAGAATAAAGGAGAATCAAATGGCAACCCCAAAGAAGAAAGTATCCCGAAGCCGTAGAAATATGCGCCGCTTCGCCGCCGGGAACAAACTCGACAAGCCGACGACAAAAACCTGCCCGAGCTGCAACGAGCCCACACGCCCGCATCGTGTCTGCGCCTGCGGCTTTTACAAAGGCAAGCAAGTCACGCAGTCAAAGACCGCTTCCACCTGACCGGGCCACAGTTTCGATTGAAATTCATTCGGACGACCTGTTAGTCGAATGCCAAAACTGATTCTCGATACGATGGGGGGTGATCATGCGCCCCACGCCGTTTTGGAGGGGGCCATTCGCGCTTTGCCCGAACTCGAAGGCGAACTGGTCCTGATCGGAGATTCCGAGGTTCTGAAGCCTGTTCTCGCGAGACGCCGTTATCGGGCGCTCGCCGAAGCTCTCGCCGGCTCCTCGCCCTGGCCGCGATGCAAGGTCAGCCTCATCCATGCCTCCCAGACAATTGAGATGGATGATTCCATTCGCGCGATTCGAAAAAAACCGAACGCCTCGATCAACGTGGGTTGCGACCTTGCGAGCCGGACCTACAAGGATTCTGCGGCCGCCGCATTCGTAAGCGCGGGGCACTCGGGCGCGATCATGACCGCCGCCCTTCTGACGATGGGCCGGCTCGCGCGCGTTGAGCGCCCGGCAATCGCCGTAAAGCTTCCGACCCTGAGCCCGGATGGCTGCGTTCTGATCGATGTCGGCGCGAACGTCGATTGCAAGCCGGAGCATCTGCGGGATTTCGCATTGATGGGCACGCTCTTTTCACAAGTCGAACGCAAGTCACCTCACCTTCCGCGCATCGGCATTCTCTCGAATGGTGAAGAGCGAAAAAAAGGAAATGAACTCACCCGTGCAAGCGCCACGCTGATCGAGAACGTTTCCTCTTTCACAACCGGCAAAGCCGGCTCTCCCAACGCGATCGGCGAATTTATCGGCTACGTTGAAGGAAAAGAGATTTTCAAAGGAGCCGTGGACGTGGTTGTCACCGACGGTTTCGTCGGGAATGTCGTCCTCAAATCAATCGAGGGACTTGGCGCCGCCGTGATGACGGTAGCCAAAAAAGACGCGAAAAGAAGCATTTTCGCGCCACTCGGATTTCTGCTCGCCGCCTCGGTTTTCCGAAGGCTCAAGCGCAGACTCGATTACGCGGAGTACGGCGCCGCGCCGCTTTTAGGAGTGGCGGGATATGCGTTTATCTGTCATGGTCGGAGTAATCCGAAAGCGATCAAGAACGCGCTGTTGCGAGCCCAGACAGCGCTTCGTGGGCAACTGATCGAACGTCTCGAAGCGGCTCTGGAACACGCA
>DATDSK010000279.1:0-4833 GCA_035291325.1 Bdellovibrionota bacterium
GCTGACAAATTAAATGATCACCTTCCTTGGAGGAAAATCGATGAACAAGACCCAATTGGTAGATGGCGTTGCAAAGCAGACGAACCTGACCAAAACGAACGTTGAAGAAATCCTGAACACCACGATCGAACTCATAAAGAAGAGCGTCAAAAAAGGCGACGACGTAACTCTCGTCGGTTTCGGCACTTTCACGAAATCAAAACGCAAGGCCCGCACGGGACGTAACCCTCAGACCGGCAAAGAAATCAAGATTCCGGCCATGACGGTTCCTCGTTTCCGCCCCGGCAAGGAATTCAAAGATAGCGTACGATAATCTGGATTTGAGGTATTCTCGAAGGCAGGCCGCCTGGCCTGCCTTTTTTTTTGCTCAGGGCGCAACCGTCTTCAGCAAATTCATTGCGTATAGTTTTCGTCCTGAATCTCAAAATCGTGGAGATGATTCGAAAGAGGCTCTTCCTTAACCGTCATTTCTATGACTCTTGCGTGAGCCGGCCCGATTCGACACCATGCCACCATCGCAAGGACTGGGTCCTCTTCGCCCGCAAATACCGCTTCAACGCGGCCATCCGGAAGATTTCGGACATAACCACGGAGCGATGAATAGCGCTGTGCCTGACGAAAGGTCGCGGCCCGGAAACCAACACCTTGAACGAGGCCGGAAACAATTACCCGCCGCTGAATCATGAAACAATTTTAAGGCGAGCGGCAACGCACATGCAAGCCAGTTCTTGCTGTCCAAGACCAAACCGTGGGAAACTTGAGTGACTCGAGGTAAAATGACGGATTCATTCTGGCGAAAGTGCACGACTTGCAAGAAGCCGATCGCGTTCGGACAAAAATACTGGATCTGCAGCGTTTCGACATGCAATCGGAATCGTACCGATCTCGTTTTCTGTAATCTGAGCTGCTTCGACGCGCACGTCCCTGTCATGAACCATCGGGATGCCGGCGCTTTCGAAAAACGCGCGCCGGCGCAAGGGCAAGCGGTGCCAACCGTGGCAGCGCAAAACGCCCAGGTACCCGCGGGTCAGCAGCCGCGGCCAACGCGGCCAGCACCTCAGGAACGGTTGGAAGAAGCCGCTGAAATTTTAGTCGTCGTTTCAAAAGTGAAACAATATATTCGCAGCCATTCTGGCGGTTCTCAAATGAACACTTCCGAGTCCGTGATGGATGTGCTCTCGACAAAAATTCGCGGCTATCTCGACGACGCGATCCGAAGCGCCGTCCAAAACGGACGTAAAACCGTTCTCGACAGGGACCTTCCATGAAAATCACGAAATCGTTTTTTTACGTATTCACCGGCCTCATGTTTTTCAGCCTTGCCCAGGGTCCCGACGCGGTGGCGGCCCCGATCACCCTGGGGATTGAGCCGATCATCGGTTACGAGCGGGTGCAAAAACTCCAGCCGACCCAACATATGACAAACCGGCTGATGTACGGCGCCCGGATCACGGCAGGCATCCCTCTCGTGGCGGCCGAGGCCGAGGTGACACGCGGGGACGATACCGAAAGCTTCCCCGCCCAGGATCTCACCATCCGGGATACTGATGACAAGGTCAAACTCGGCTTGCGAAGTTCCTTGCGCCTCAGCTCGCTTTTGTCGTTCCAGGCGCGCGCCGGCGGCCAGGCAAAGCGGAATACGCACGAGGTGACGACAGCCGGCCAGACCGAAAAGACCGTGGGCGCGATCGTCTATAAACCCTATGCCGGCCTTGGATTAACCGCTCGTCTGGGACATCTTTTCGCGCTTTCGGGCGGAGTCACCGTGGTATTCAATGACTTTCCGCGAATGGCGGGCAACGAGTACCAGACGACGCTCGGCTTTAACATCAAGATCTAGCGTCGTCTCGGACGAGTGGGACGAGTGGCTCAGGAGTTGCTTTTGCTGATGTAGAAGCAACTTCTCATGTCACCATCTTCCCGTGCGATCAGCCCGCCCGACCAGCGTGTCCCGCCGCAGCGTGACCCGCGTTTAGGGCATTACTTCAGAACCCGCGAATACACTGAGCGGCTTTGTGAACCTCTGATCACCGAGGACTTCGGCATCCAAAGCATGAACGAGGTCAGTCCTCCCAAGTGGCACTTGGCCCACAGCACCTGGTTCTTCGAGAATTTCGTTCTGGCGAAGTATTCGTCCCCATTCCGACCCTTTCACCCGCGCTTCAGGGACCTGTTTGAAAGCCATCGCCTGTCACACCCGGGTTTCTGGTCGAGACCGAGCGTCGAGGATATTTTTCTCTACAGAGCCCATGTCGATACCGAAATCAGCGCCCTGTACGGGAACGCCACGATTGACCAGCAAAAAGAACTCGAGCTCCTCTTCGCGCTCGGGCTGGAACATGAAAGGGCTCATCAGGAACTCCTGCTCTGCGATATCAAGCATATCTTCTGGTCCAATCCGCTGCGGCCGAGCTATGCTTCCTCGCCCCCCATCAGCGCTCTCCGTGAAGCGCCTCGAGAAGCTTGGTTCGATTTCGCAGGCGGACTGAAGGAAATCGGCAGTCGCGAGGCGTTTTCACCAGCCGCCGAAACACCGCGCCACATCTGCTACGTGAATGACTTCAGATTACATTCCCGCCTGATCACGAACGCCGAATACCTCGAATTCATCGAGAGCGGCGGTTATCAGGATCCATCCTGGTGGCTCGCGGACGGCTGGGCTGCCGTCACGAAACACGGCTGGACAGCTCCCCTTTATTGGGAACGTTCGGATAACGATTGGTGGGTGATGACGCTTTCGGGCCTGAGCCCGCTTCTCGTAGCGGAACCGGTTTCGCACGTGAGCTACTACGAGGCCGATGCGTTCGCGCGATGGCGGGGTTCGCGCCTGCCGACGGAAGTGGAATGGGAAGTCGCCGTCGAGGCCTCCGGCGCGAAGGTCGACGGAAATTTTCTTGAAAACGAAAGGTTTCACCCCTTTGCCTGCGACCCTGATCAGCACACGCTCCGTCCCACGCAGTTTTACGGTGATCTTTGGGAGTGGACAGCGAGCAGCTTTCTTCCCTATCCCGGCTTCGTGCGACCAGAGGCCGATTCGGGAGACTACGATGACAGCTCCTTGATGTCGAATCGGATGGTTTTACGCGGAGGCTCGTGCGTTTCCCCGCGGGCCCTTCTCCGCCCCAGCTATAGGCACCATCTCCCACCGGAGAGCCGATGGCAATTCACCGGAATCAGGCTCGCCAGGGACGTAAAGCCGTTTCCAACGGTTTAGGACCCCGGACCGCCCAGCCCGGGACACAGGCTGACACGATCCGCTTAGAACCAGAGTTCGAGGCCCGTCGAGACCGTGAAAGCGTACTGTGACGTCACCCCATAATGGGCGACAGGTTCGGAATAAAAAATATTCGAAGCGATGAGCTTCAATCTCGGGACACCGAACATGCCCTTACCCAAGCCATATTCGACCAACGGAGAAATCTGGACAAAATTCACGTCTTTTCCAAGGGTCATCTTTTTCAGGTATTGAACGACATCAACTTCAACTCCCGGTCGAAGATGATTGCTGATGTTATAAAGACCGCGAACGGCAGCTGAGAAACTGGTTCCCATGTCGGTGTCGCGAGGCTTCGAGGCCCGAAGCATGGCGGCATAGAGCACGCCAAAATTGGATGGAAACTCGTTTACCCCGCCTAAAGCTAGATGAGCCGCATTTGAGCCCTCGCGCGAGATCAGCCCGGGCTGGGTAGGGACGGCCGCGAAGGGCGCATCGATGCCGCCCATGACATCTCCATGCCCGTAATTGAAGAAGCCGTTGGCACCATTCCAGAGCGGATACTGAAACCCCGCCATGATGCCGGTGACCGACGGAATATTCAACGGAGTCGGCGCGCCATTGATGGTCGCGGTCGTATTGGCAGTCGGGATATAATGAAGTTCGAGATTGGTTTTTATCTTGCGGTCACGGTGTGGAACGATCACCTTATTGATCAGCATGTAACGTTGTGTGCCGGGCGCAAGACTATCCGTGGCTACTCCCGTCGCCAAGGCATAAGTCGACCCCCTGCGCGCGCCCAACGCGAATTCAACCGTGGTATCTCCGCAATAAGCGATCCCGCCGCCCAATAAGTTCTGGTTATCCAGAGCCCAAGTATCAAAGAGGTGGATGTCGTTATCGCCTCGGTACATTCGTGAGCCGAACCAGGCCTGGAGCTTCGGGTTTCCGGGCAGGTGATCAATCTGGTAGAAAAGGTCGCGAATCGCATAGCCGGCCGTTTCGGGCCACACGTTCGTGTACGCGAAAGATTCTCCCCCTTGCGCCACGGTGAACCGGAACCAGGACGTGTCCGCCCAGGCCGTTTTAGCCGAGAGCTCAAAGTACTGTCCCTCCAGCAAGCGGCCGTGGATGGCAAATCCACCGGTTTCGTCGATCCGCTCGCCAGCCAGACCTCCCCGGCCCGTCTGAAAATTAGTCCGAACATAGGCATTAAAAGCATTCGTCTGCTTATTTTCGTCCTGTGCCCAGGCCTGATTCGCGACGACCGAAGTGATGATTGAAACAAGCCCCAACAGAGCCGTGCATGATTTCCTCATCTTTTCCCTCTCTTTTTGGTCTTTTCTGGCGTTATCCCTCTCCAAAACGACACGGGAGGACTCATCTCAATCATGAAGCTGCCTGTCAAGCCCGCCAGCTGAACACCCCCCATGAAGAACAAAAAAACGCCGCCCGCCCGGTTCTGGCGTGCTCACCTCAAAAAAATCGTCATTTTTCGCGATAAAAAGCTTGAAGAAAGTTTGACGAGCGGCAATGATGCGTTCCTTGGAGGAAATTCAATGGCAAAGAAAACTAAGTTCAACTTGATCACTCAGCTTCACGAAGGCATTTTGAAGACC
>DATDSK010000280.1:0-7913 GCA_035291325.1 Bdellovibrionota bacterium
TCTTTTGATCGGCCCTGCGTTCGCGATACCGCGTGTTTTGAAAAAAGCGGGCATCACCTGGAACGACCTCGATCTCATAGAAATGCACGAAGCCTTCGCAGGCCAGGTTCTCGCGACGATACGAGCCATCGAATCGAAGGAATGGGCGAAAGAAAAACTCGGAATGGATCAGGCCATCGGCATGGTCGATCGCGCCAAACTCAACGTGAATGGCGGAAGCATTCCCCTCGGCCATCCGTTCGGCGCGACGGGGGCCCGAATGATTCTCCAGACGCTCCATGAGCTCCGAGACATGAAAAAGAACCTGGGTCTCATCTCGATCTGCGCTGCGGGTGGGATGGGGATGGTCTTGGTTGTCGAAGCGATTTAGAAAAGCGGCTTAAAACGGGACGTTGATCATAAAACGAGCCCATCCGTTTCCTTTTTTCTGATTGCTCAACTCAGGAGTCACCATCCCGGGTTGCTCAAAAAGGAAAAAAGGCCGTTCAGCCGTCGCGTATCCCACTTCAACCCCGGTACGAAATCGTCTGAAAGCTTTTTCCCAAAGCAGCCGGACGCTCTGCGCTCCCGGTACTTCGTAAAACGGATCTTTCGACGCATTCGAGACCATGGTGCCGATGTCGTAAATAACCGAAAATTCGCCGAGCTTTGCCGCGGGAACCGCTGCCTTGATCCGGTTCTTTAACCCGACAGCCGAAAGTTCATCCACTCCTTCCATCAGATAAGCGCCGGTTTCATTCACGATATAGACCTTCCTGAGGGCAGAGCGGGAATCCACGATCACGTTTATTTTGTCGTATGCGGTCCGAAGCACGGGAGAAATATCCGTAGTTGTCTTGGGGCCGATCTGATAGGTCCGCGCGGCCTCGATCGACATCCACGGGGTCGTCCGGTGCTTAAGCCCCGCGATCAGTTCGTGCTGAGGCGCTGAAAGATTCACCAAACCATTTTTGACCACGGGCATTCCGATGTCGATCATGTTGGCCCGCACCTCAAGCTTCCCCGTCAGCTTGTCGATGCGGGCCGCCCCCATGATATTTAGACCTACAAAGGCTTTTTGTTCCTGCCGGGTATCGCCCACTCTCCCGCTCAAAAGCAGCGGGTCCTCGATTGAGAGAAAGCCAGCATAGCCTTTCGCCAGGTATCCGATCTCGTCAACAATGCCGTTCACGAGCATTTTTGACGCACCGTTGGATGCCGAGAGGCCGACTGCCGTCAGTTCGTAAGGACCTTCTTCGGCCCGATAGCGCGAATTCAGAAAGAACGCCTTTACGGCTGCCCCGCCGGATCGCTTGCTCACCTCGGCTGCAATTCGATCCTCACGATTCCCGATCGTCACGTTCAACAGCGATTGGTCCGGGCGGAAGTCAGCACTTTCTTCGATCAACGAACTCACCCATCGGGAATTCCTCGGTTGATAAAGATGCATCTTGCCGGGACGACTCTCGACGTAAGACGTGCCGGTCAGAGGATTCATAATCTGAGTTGAAACATCAACCGCCTGGTCCAGCCGCTTCTGCCGAGTATTGATGATCTGATCGTAATTCTGAACGTAAAACTCGCCCGTCTTGGGATCAACGTAGTGCGCGACAACGTGCGCGACTCCTGAAATTCCACTATGCGTCCCGACGGCCCGAAACCCCAGCGCATCGGCGACTTGGGAAATAAAGGCATGGATATCCCGGCAGACTCCGCCTTTTTCACCGCCTGAACGCATGTTCAGAAAAACAGCCTCAGCCCCGGTTTCTCTGAAGCCCGCGCCAAAGTCGTAGCCGTCTGAAGCCTTCTTGCCGAGGCTCGACAGCAGACTGAGCTTGGCCTCATTCGAGAGCGCTCCCGCACTCCGCCTCACGAACTTGAGATAGTCCTCGTAGGTTTGCGGAAACGAAGTTTCGGGCAGACCAAACCAGTTAGATGCATAGGCCGGGATTGTGGCCATCGTATAAAGCTGGATCATCGTAATCAGCTCAGTCGAACTCAGATTCAGACTCTGATGAAAATTGCTCACCTCAATCCGCTCGGGCGTCTTCTTTACGTCAAGAAGGAAACTTAAATCGATCAGGTGCGTGTAATCGGCGTTCAGCCGCTTTGCTTTTCGTAAGAGCATTCCTTGAAGATCAGGCAGCTCTTTTGCCAACAACGGTTTTGAATCAACCGGCATAATACACTCTTCAGCACCGATCGCCTGAGGCGATAGGAGCAGTGCGCATCCGATGGCGAAGGCTTCGAAAAGTCTCGAATATCGCAAAGTTTTCCTCCAAAGGTCTCTTCGGCTAAAACCAGAAATTCATGTAACAGACACGCTCAGGCTCCCGCTCGCCGCACCGCTCACATCCTCCGCCTTACTAAACAGCCCGTGTGCTCGTTCATTTCCATTTAAATTCAGGCACTTACACGAACGTCTAATTCCTTACTAAAAAAGTCAGGATTGGTTGACAGAGGCGTGTAAAAACTATATGTTCGGTGCGGCTCAACGATGGCCGAGCGCCTCACCTCTCTCGGCAGTACGGCAGGCCAAAAAGGAAGTCTCTGATGTTGACTGAAGGATCCTCCCAACAGAACGCTCAAAAGAAACGGGCGATTCAGTTACGCCTTCTCAATGAGCTTTCAGCAAAACTTCAAAGCCTCTTGGAATCGGAAGATTTCTACCAGCAGATCGTTAACATTATTCAAAGCCGGTTCAATTGCTACAGCATCAATATCTGGAGTGTCGAGCAACTCGGCTTCACGCTTCAGGCGCAAGCAGGTGCCTATCGTAATCACCTGAAAATGGGGCACCTTGTTCCCTTCTCAGAGGGCATTACCGGATTCGTACTCCGCACCAAGCAGAGCTATTTGTGTAACGATGTCTCGAATGACCGGAATTTTACGAATCTTTCCGTGCCGGTTGACACAAAATCCGAACTTTGCGTGCCGATCATGAAGGATGGTGTGGTTGTCGCAGCCCTCAACATTGAGAGCGATCAGATCGATGCTTTCGATGAGGATGACGTGATTACCCTTGAAGCGGTCGCGTTTCAGGTCGCGGTTGCAATCACGAATCGCAGACTTTATAGCGACGCGAGGACCTTTAACAAGAAGCTTCAACTCGCCGTGGAGGAAAAAACCCTCGAACTCCGCCGCGCGCACGAGAGGATTCTTGACCAGCAGCGGCTTCTTCAAAAGGAAAACAAAGCCCTTAAAACGCTGGTCTCCAGTCAGGACAATAAAGGCATGGAAATCGTCGGAAAAAGCCCGGCAATCCTGAGCCTCATCGCGATGGCCGACAAGATCGCCCCGACAACGGCGACAGTCCTTATTCAGGGCGAGAGCGGCACAGGAAAAGAGCTGATCGCGCGACGGCTCCATTACAAAGGAGATCGGCTCGGCAAGCCTTATGTCACCGTGAATTGCGGCGCCCTTCAGGAATCCTTGCTTGAATCGGAACTTTTTGGGCATGAAAAAGGTTCCTTCACCGGCGCGGTGAACCAGAAAATGGGGCTTTGCGAAACAGCCGACGGCGGTACGCTTTTTCTCGACGAAATAGGCGAAATGTCCCTGGGTATTCAAGCGAAGCTTCTTCGGTTTCTTCAAGAAGGTGAATTTTACCGCATCGGGGGCAAAAGGCCGATAAAAGTGGACGTTCGCGTGATCAGCGCCACGAACCGCGACCTCGAACGCGAAGTCAGGGAAAACCGGTTTCGCGAAGACCTCTTTTACCGTCTGAACACCATCACCCTCCGAATGCCACCCTTGCGCAAACGCAAGGAGGACATTCCGGCGCTGGTTGATTACTTCCTGAAGAATTCGCGGTTCGGAGGAGCCGCTCAGCAGATCCGACGCGTCGATCCGCGGGTGATCGAGGTTCTAACGAATTACCATTTTCCTGGAAACATCAGGGAACTCCAAAACACCATCGAACGGCTGAAAATCCTGGCCGACAACAATGAAATCCGGCTCGAAGACGTTCCCTTCAACATACGAATGCCGAAGGTGAAGTCGGAAGCGGGCGATTTCCCGATTGACATGCCGCTCGAAGATCTCGAAAAAAATCATATTTTACGAGCGCTTGCCTACAATCACGGAAATAAAACGAAAACCGCACAAAGTCTGGGAATCACGATAAAAACGCTTTATAACAAGCTTCACCGCTACGGGTTCTTACAGGCGCAGAACCCGAACGATTCAACGGTCGAGCTAAGCGAGCAAAAAGGAGGGCCGGAAATTTCAGCCTGAGGGGAAAACGGGGCGCTCGCTTCGCGGCGGGCTTTTTGGGAGGGTTATGAAAAATAAAGGGACGATCCTCGCGACAGGGGATCGGAAAACGGGTAAGGTAACTTCGAACATTTCAAGTGCGAATTCAGGTGAAGCAAACAACATGACAGACCAGGCATCGTCGGATGCCGGCATCGAGGGATCGAGCGTTTCGGCCGGCCTTGCAAGAAAGCTTCACAGTTACGGTTTTGAGCTGGAATTTCCGAATGACGGGTCCGATATCACCCACTGACGGAATAAGGAGAACGCAAAATGAGTCCAAAAGGTAAGCCAAAAGGGAAGCAGGAAACCAAAGCTGAAAAGAAGCCGGCGAAGGCTGTTGCAGCGTCGAAAGCACCCGCACCGGCTCCCACTGAAGCGCCCCAGGTTGACCTTGAGGAACTCGAGGAGCAGCAGGAAGAGGCCGCCGCGAGCGCCGGCAACAGCAACGCCGCCGCACTTGCCGCAGCGAGCGGTTCCACTGAAATGTCTGCCTCGTTCAAGAACTTCCGGCATCATCCTGACATGGAGAATTTCTACCGGTTCATTTACGACAATGATTTGCGGCACGAAGCCCTGGCGATCATTGATGAGATCATGTCGGAAAAGCAGAAGCGGCGTCAGGTAAAATCCGCCAAGCTGCAAGCCAATTAGTTTTCGACTCACTGAACGCGGGGATCACGGAGCGAGCGGCGGCTTGACAAACCTTTCGATGTCGGGAGATGTTCGTTCGCGATGAAGAAAACGTATCTCCTCACTCCCGGTCCAACGCCCATTCCTGAGTCCATCAGTTCGGGTTTTGCTCGTCCTATTATTCACCACCGAACCCCGGCCTTTCAGAGTCTCTTTGAAGAAGTCCGGTCCGGGCTCAAGTACCTGTTTCAGACTCGACAGGACGTTTTGATCCTAACCTCGAGCGGCACCGGGGCCATGGAAGCAGCCGTTTCGAACGTGTTCAAGCGCGGAGACAAAGTTCTGGTTGTGAATGGAGGGAAGTTCGGCGAACGATGGGCAAAGATCGCCAAGGAATTCGGTTTGAACCCCGTCCTGATGACACCGCCTCCCGGAGAAGCTCTTGATCCAGCCCAGCTTGAGCAGACGATCCGTTCCAATCCGGACGCGCGGGCAGTCCTTTTCCAGGCATCCGAAACATCCACCGGTGTTCGCATGCCGACCCATGAGATCTGCAGAATCGCGAAAGCCGCTTCAATGCTGTCTGTTTGTGATGCAATCACCGCATGCGGCGTTTTTGATGTGCCCATGGATGACTGGGGAATCGATGTGCTGATAACCGGATCACAGAAGGCCCTGATGATTCCGCCGGGACTCTCAATGATCGCACTCAGTGAGCGTGCGTGGACGGCAACGGAGTCAAGCGACCTTCCACATTTTTATTTCGACCTGGCGAAGGAGCGCAAGACCCAGGGAAAAAACCAGACGGGCTGGACGCCGGCGATCTCCCTCATTCAAGGTCTTCAGGAAAGCCTTCGAATGATTCGGGAAGAAGGACTTCATAACGTCTTCAAGCGTCACGAGCTGTTGGCCCGTGCCACCAGAAACTCAGTCCATGCGCTCGGACTGGAGCTCTTCGCCAGAAAGGCCCCGTCGACCGCCGTGACGGCCGTGAAGGTTCCATCCGAAATCAAAGACGGAAAAATGATTCCGAAGTTGATGCGCGACAAATACGGTGTCACGATCGCGGGCGGTCAGGACGAGCTCGAGGGCAAGATTTTTCGCCTGTCACATTTCGGGTATTGTGACAAATTTGATATTACTACCGCCATTTCCGGACTCGAATTGGTTCTGAACGAACTCGGATATAAAGTTGAATTCGGAAAAGGCGTCGGCGCGGCCCTTCAGACCTTCGCCGAAGGATCCTGATCAGGAGAACACATGAAGAACGTAGCGATTATCGGAGCTCAGTGGGGAGACGAGGGAAAGGGCAAAGTCGTCGACCTTTACAGCGCAAATGCCAAATACATCGTGCGCTATCAGGGCGGCAACAACGCCGGGCACACCCTTGTCGTAAAAGGCAAGAAGACCGTACTCCATCTGATTCCCAGCGGGGTTCTTCATCCAGGAAAGGTCTGCTTGATCGCGAATGGCGTGGTTTTTGATCCTCACGTCTTTTTCGAGGAAATTGAATCCCTTCAGGCCAATAACGTCCTCTCGGCGCCCGCTCCCGAAATCATCCGGGTGAGCGAACGGGCTCACGTCATTCTCACCTATCATCGCCTTCTGGACAAGCTACGCGAGGAATTCGCCGCCAAGGGCAAGATAGGCACAACGGTTCGTGGAATAGGCCCAGCATATGAGGACAAGGTGGCTCGTCGTGGAATTCAGGTGATCGATTTGCTCCATCCTGATCTTCTGTTCAAAAAGCTCCAGACGGCGCTCGAGGAAAAAAACGTCCTCCTGAAACACCACTTTAAATGTGAACCGATCGAAGTCGGTCCTCTGTTTGAAGAATGCCTGCGGCTCGGGCAGCGCCTCAAACCCTATGTTTCGGACGTCCGGGGAATCCTTATGGATGCAATGGAACAGAAAAGCCCGATTCTTTTTGAAGGAGCCCAGGGCACCCTCCTCGACGTCGACCACGGCACGTATCCCTACGTCACTTCATCGAACACGATAGCAGGTGGCGCGGCAACGGGGACCGGAATCGGTTTGAACAGCATCAACGAGGTTATCGGAATCTCGAAAGCTTATACGACCCGGGTTGGAACAGGACCGTTTCCAACAGAACTGGAGCGGACGGAACCAGCGACAGCCGATCGAATACGCCAAGTGGGTGCGGAATTCGGCGCGACGACCGGTCGGCCGCGTCGTGTCGGGTGGCTTGACCTCGTGGCTCTGAAATACGCCGTTCAGGTCAACGGCCTGACGGGTCTGGCGTTCATGAAAGCTGACGTTCTGCAGGATTTTGAGCAGATCAAAGTCTGCTCGGCTTACCGTCTCGGAACAGCAACCATTCACGAAATCCCGTCGTGCGTTGAGGACCTCGAAAATGTCGAGCCCGCCTACGAAGTCCTTCCCGGTTGGGAAGCCTACGATTCCGCGAAAGTCAAAAAAGTAAGGGATCTTCCAAACAATCTTCAGCAATATATGAAGCGCATCGAATCCTACCTCGGAATTCCCATTGTGCTGATGAGCACCGGCCCGGGCAGGGAAGAGACTCTGATGATCTCCAATCCATTCCAGACCAATTGACACTTGCGCTTGAAACGAGTCTTTGGTAACCCCTGTTCTCCATCGTTCTTCATGAGAGGCATTAGCTCAGTCGGTAGAGCATTACACTTTTAATGTAAGGGTCCACGGTTCGAATCCGTGATGCCTCACCACTTTTAAAAGCCTGAATCGTAAAAGATTCAGGCTTTTCGTTTTTATGCGTTAGCGAAGATAACTCGCAGCATTTATGTGTCGAGAAGCATTCACAGGGTCACCTGAACCGGATGAGATCCCGAATTCTTCCCCAGATGCATTGTCGGAGAGGAGGACGTATCGAGAGCGTACGGGTGCGCGCCACGAGTTCTTCCAATCGAAATTTAAGGCTCGCGTCAGAGTTGAAACGGGGTATCTTCGAAACCGCCCCGAAAAAATCCTGAACGGCATCGGCATGATCGAAGCCGGACCGCGCGACTTCGCCGACTTGATTCATCAGCTCTGATGCGGTTTCGGCC
>DATDSK010000281.1:0-28097 GCA_035291325.1 Bdellovibrionota bacterium
CGAACCTTTCACGTTGTTTTACCAGCGGGCGCTTTACCAGTCGATGCGCGAACAGGCTGACAGAACTCTCGATGCACTCCGTGTCGTCGGGGAGGACCTTCCCGAAAGCGTCCAACGTGAAATGCATCCCCTTCTTGCCGCAAAATCCGAACTCTACCGACGCTTCGACCAGCTCCTCGAAAACAAAGTGAACGCGATGAGAACTCGGACCCACGGTGACTTTCATCTGGGGCAGGTCCTTTACACGGGAAAAGACTTCGTCATTATCGATTTTGAAGGTGAGCCGGCGCGAAGCCTTTCTGAGCGGAAGTTCAAACGCTCCGCGCTACGCGACGTCGCGGGGATGCTGCGATCTTTCCATTATGCATCGCACGTTGCGGGACAGGGGGAATACCCGTCGAACACAGAAATGGAGCACTGGCTGGAGTTCTGGCACGCCTGGGTCTGCGTAGCCTATCTCAAAGGATATTTCGGAAACGCTGGAAATTCAGATTTCCTCCCCGAATCCACGGAGTCGATTCAGATGCTCCTGGATATTTATCTTCTTGAAAAGGCGCTCTACGAGCTTACCTATGAAATCAATAACCGTCCTGAATGGGTAAAAGTGCCCCTCTCGGGAATTCTAAAACTGCTGGAGGCCAAAACGTCATGACTCACACCCCGGAACAGATCACGAAGCTTCACAAGCTAGCTGTCGCGAAGGGCGTTCAGACCTCGTACCACAGCGCCTTTGGGACCACGGTAGAAACCACTCCTGCCGGCCTCGTGATCGCGCTCAATGCACTCGGTGGCGTCGCAGAGCTCAAGGAAGATCTTTCGAACATCGATGACATCATGGCTGAAACCGTCGCCGAAAGCTGGAAGAAGCCGTGCGAGCCGGTCGTGGTTTTCTGGGAAGGACGGGTTCCTGAGATTCCCATCCGGTTCGCGGTCCCGAAAACGACGAAATCAAAGAAACTGATCGCCAAGATCACCCTGAAGCTCGAATCCGGCAAAGGCTTCAGCGTCACCCTGGACCTGTTAAAACTTCCCGCGTCGTGCGAAGAGACTTTCGAAGGAACTCTATTCCGCGAGGTGTCAGTCAAACTGAAACGAAAGATTCCGTTCGGATATCACGAAGCCAAGCTCATGCTCGGTTCCGCGCGCCAGACAATCATGATTATTTCGGCGCCCAAAAAAGCATACAAGCCTGCTCGCGGCCCGAAACGCTCGTGCGGGATTTTCGCGCCTCTCTACGCTGTTCATTCCAAACAGAGTTGGGGAATTGGCGACTTTAACGACCTCTCCCGGTTGATGGATTGGGCGTATGATCTCGGTTGCGACTTCATCGGGACTTTGCCGATGCTTTCTGTTTTCACCGACAAGCCGATCGTGGAACCCAGCCCCTACTCGCCGTTGAGTCGTGTCCATTGGAACGAGCTTTACGTCGACCCGCGACAGGCGCCGGAATGGAAGGATTGCGCGAAAGCCCGCGAATTGACTGAATCTTCGCCCTTCAGAACCGAAATCGAGAAACTCCGGGCAACGAAAGAGGTGGATTACCGTTCGGTTGCGCGACTCAAACGCCCCATTCTGGAAGCGATGGCGGAGTTCTTTTTCGCGAAAAAGCGCGATAAGAGCCGCGAGTTCAAACAGTTTCTGAAAATTTATCCCTCGGCGGCGGACTACGCGGAGTTTCGTGCAGTCTGTGACAAACGAAACGAATCCTGGCGCAATTGGCCAGAACCGCTTCGTTCAGGGAAGATCAGGAAATCGGATTATAATGATCGCGACCGCAAAACCCACCTCTACGCTCAGTGGCTCGCCCATCGTCAGCTTCTCGCGATTTCCGAAAAATCAAAGAAGAAAGGCCGAGGCATTTACATCGACTTCCCTTTGAGTGCTCATGCAGATGGTTACGACGTCTGGCGCGATCGTGAAGCCTTCGCCCAGGTAGTTTCGGCCGGCTGCCCGCCGGACCCTGCCCATGTCCACGGACAGGATTGGGGGATTCTCCCGCTGAACCCGCAGGCGATCCGATTGAGCAAGTACGGATACTTCAGAAGGTGCCTTGAAAGTCACATGAGGTATGCGGGGCTGCTCCGACTCGATCACGTCATGTGCTTTTACAGACTTTACTGGGTTCCACATGGCCTCGGAGCCAAGAACGGCGTCTATATCCGATATAGGATGGAAGAATTTTTTGCACTGCTCGTGCTCGAATCTCATCGTAACCAATGTACGCTGATCGGCGAGGATTTGGGTACCGTGCCTCCCGAAATTCGAGAGGCGATGACGGAACACGGAATTCTCAGAATGTACGTCCAACAGCGCCGGCTTTCGACGAATAAGGATGAGCCATTATCCCCCGTTCCGGTCGATTGCATCTGCAGCCTGAATACCCATGACATGCCGCCTTTCGCCGCGTTCTGGGAAGGCCTCGACATCGTCGATAAAATGCAGCTTGGCTACTTCGGCCCTGAAGAGCTTGATGCCAAGAAGAAGGCGCGCGAGGACGCCAAGGACGCACTCGTGACGTTTCTGGTTAAAAAAGGGTTGCTCAAGGAGCCGACGCAAGATCTGAAACAAATCCTTAAAGCCATGCTCGTGCTGACAGCTCACGACCCGGTAAAAGTGATGCAGGTCAACATCGAAGACCTCTGGCTCGAAACACTGCCCCAGAATGTTCCGGGCACCTGGAAAGAACGCCCGAACTGGAAGCGTAAATGCCGGCATGGAATCGAAGAGCTGCCTGAACTTGGCTACAAGCCCCTGTTTCAGGAACTGATTCGATTGAGAAAAGCGGGAAAATAATTCTCCGGTCTGCTTTTTGCTCGCATTCATGATGAGATGCCATGTCAAAGCATTCTGATCGTGGAAGACGACGCCGGAATCAGCGAAACACTGCGTCTCATCCTTGAGACCGAGGGCTTTAAAGTCTTTTCTGCCGCGAACGGAAAAGAAGGCCTCGAGGTCCTGCCGAGAATCCCGTCTCCCTGCCTCATCTTGTTGGATTTGATGATGCCAGTCATGGACGGCTGGGCATTTGCCGAAGCTCTCGATAAAGACGCTGTCTTGGCAACAATTCCCATCGTGGTCGTAACGGCGTTTTCAGAAAAAGCGACCCCCCTGAAGAAAGCGGATGCCGTCATAAAGAAACCTTTCGATATCGATACATTGATGAAACTCGTCAGGCAGTATTGCAGTCGGATGTAGAGGGCGCAGTGTCCTTTGGCAGTCTGCTTGCACGATTTCTATCGGGTGCGGGTGCAATGTATTCATGGTGTCTAATCCTCTCTCGAGTCCTCTTTTTTGGACTAGTGGTTTTCTGTCTTCTACAAGGAGGGAGCCCTCCGGGGCCCAGCCGCGCCCATGCCAAGGGACTTATGGCTGCCGAACCGACATACTCCCCCGAGGACGTGAAAGCCGCCTTTCTGTTGAATTTCGGCCGCTTCATCGAATGGCCAGTCGAAGTCTTCGTCAGGTCCCCTCGCCAGTTCAATCTTTGCGTCATAGGACCGGCTCACATTGTGGAGAGAACGACGCAAGTCTTACAAAATGAGACAATTAAAGAGAGAAAAGTCGCCGTAGTGAAGCGATCGCCGACGGAAGCGTTAGCGGATTGCCAGATCGTATACATCACTCTGGACGGCAATTCAGCACAGGTCTCAGGAATCCTATTGCGCCTGAAAGCAGCAGCCATTCTCAGTGTTTCTGACCACGCCGAATTCATAAAGCTGGGTGGAATCATTCAGTTCAAGCTTCAAGCACAGCGCGTTGGTTTCAAAATCTATCTCACCGCTGCGGAACGAGCCGGTTTAAAAATCAGCTCAAAGCTCCTCAACGTTGCGGAGGTGATCCGATGATCGTCCGCAGCATGCGCCAGAAAATTTCCACATGGTTCGGAAAAGCACAGATCGCAACTAAGATTCTCGTGGTTATCATGCTCGCAGTCATCGCGGCGCTAGCAGCCAGTGGCATTGCATTGATCGTCGGGGATAGAATTCGGGAAAAAAGCCGAATGGAACAATCCGTTTCGGCTTTGGCGCAAATCGTCGCCTCGAACAGCACCGCCGCGCTCGTGTTTCGCGACACCGAAACGTTGAATGAAACCCTAGCGCTGCTCAATCGCCGATACAGCATCATCGCCGCGTGCATCTACGATGACTCACAACGGATCGCAGGGCTCTATATTCGCGAAAATCATCCGTTCGTCTGTCCTTCATTAAAGCCGGGTCCTACAGTCGAATTTCTCAGAGGGGAAGTCTGGGTTCGTGAACCCATCGTGATGGAGAAACGGCAGGTCGGGACACTGCTCTTAGTATCGGACCTTCGGGAAATGCAGCAGGCTATCCGTTTCCACATTGTGGTTATCGTGACGGTGCTGATTTTCGCGTTATTCATGGCTTATATTCTCTCGCGCAGGCTCCGCCATCTGGTCTCTGGCTCCCTGCTCAAATTGATCAGAACGGCGCAACTGGTTTCTGAAAAACAGGACTACTCAATCCGAGCCGAAACCAGCGGCGAAGATGAGCTTTCGATCCTGACTGACGCGTTTAACCACATGCTCAGCCGGATTGAACAATACAATCGTGAGCGCGAGCGTCTGCTTAACGAAGCACAGGAAGGCGTTCGCGCGCGCGATGAATTCATGTATATCGCATCTCATGAACTCAATACCCCGATTACGCCACTCAAGCTTCAGGTCCAATTCATTCGAAAAATGGCCACCGCAAAACAGTTAACCCCTGAATTTTCGGACAAGCTCGAAACGATGCTGATCGACTCAGAACGCCATATTGCGCACTTGGCAGGACTGGTCGAAAATCTCCTGGACGTGACTCGAATCGCCTCCGGGCAGTTCGAGCTGGAACTTGAACCCGTAGACCTGAATGCGCTGATTCAAAGTGTCGTAAAACGCTATCATTCTGAAATCACCGCATCGCGCTCCGAAGTCACTCTTCAATTGGAAGAGATCAGGCCGGGTCTGTGGGACAGGACCAGAGTCGAGCAAGTCATCGTTAATCTGCTCGAGAATGCATTAAAATACGGCGAGGGTAAACCCATTGTGATCACGAGCCAACCCGAAGGAGAAAAGGCCGTGTTTGCCATTCGTGATCACGGGATCGGAATTTCAGCCGAAGAACAGTCAAATATCTTTAAACAGTTCGGAAGGGCTGTGCCCTATCGACATTTCGGCGGGCTCGGGCTCGGGCTTTATATCACTCTTAAAATCATCAGAGCTCATCAAGGAGACATTCGCGTTGAGAGCCAGCCGGGTCAAGGTTCCCGTTTCACGGTCGAACTTCCTTTAGCGATTCAAAAAGTATAGGCCAGCTCCGCGTAAAAATTTCGTCCCGCCTGAGGCAAATCGTTGGGAATGGACGCAGTCAGGGCACTCGGTGCTGGACCACTACTCGGTTCTCTGACATCGGCGTCAAAGAGATTCCGAACCGCGGCGCGAATATTGAGTGTTTGAAGAAGTCTGTGGCGCAACATCAGATCTAAGGTCGTATAACCCGAGAGATCACTTCGAGTATCCGCGGGCTGTCGCTTTCGGGTGCCAATCCAATGAAGCTGCGTACTCCAATCCCAATTCCTGGCAAAACCCCAGTCACCCCTGAGGTAAGCTTTGTGATTCGGATAATCCCCCGGATCCTTGCCGCTTCTTTCGTCCTTTGCTTTTGTAAAGGCGTAGTTTCCCGTGAATAGAAGCTCGTCCCATGCTTTGATTTTTGTTTCGAATTCAAGACCATTCCCGGTTTGATTGCTGAAATTCTGCGCGGTGGTCGTTCCGACGGGATCTCTTACGAAGGTGATGAGATCGTTTATGTCATAGTGAAACAGATTAAGCCCTGTGTGGACCTCCGGCGTGATCTGATAAGCCCAGGCAATTTCGTAGGTATTGATCGTCTCAGGGGTGAGATTCGGATTTCCCAAGGCGACCGGATTGTTGATTGTGTAGAGTTCGGCGAAGCTCGGTGCCCGAAACGCGCGTCCATAAAGAAGTTTGGTCGTTAAATCAGGAGTCGTTCTCCAAACCAGCGCCGCTCTCGGATTAAATGTATGTCCAAAATCGGAGTAATGGTCGTAACGAGCACCCGTCGTGAGTTCCCAGTCATCAGAGAATTTCCACTCGTCTTGGACATACCCGTAAACGTTGAATCTGGAGTTTTCTGGGAGATAAATTTCCGAAGTATCGGTTAAATTAACGACGTTCGGACGCGGAGCAAACGTGCTGGTAAAATTATTCGACTCTCTGATCATGAAAACACGGGCTGAGGACAGGCCCGCGCCAAAGTGAAGCCGATGTGTTTCGGAGGCGTCAAAGAACAGCGAATTGTGAAATCGAAACTGACGTTCCCGAAATTCTGGACTGCCGATCACGCCATTAGGAAAAACTCCGCTGCCTAAGTTGGCTCCAGGAGGGAATAGAATTTCATATTCATCAACTCTCTGAGCGCCGTGATGATACGAAAGCTGTGATGAGAAATCCAAACTTTCTCCGATTTTCGGGTCGATATACGTCAAGTCGGCTGTAACCCGACTGAGCCCACCCCTGCCGCGCGGATCGAGGGCTTCCGCGATTCCCTGCCCCATTCCGACGTTATTTTTCCCGAAGTAAGAACCTCGTAACCGCCATTTGGATTTTTCAGCATCGAAGAATACGGCGACTCCTTTTTCAGAAAGACTGACCGGCCCAGGAGCAAGGGAAGCTCGAGTCCCAAAAGCTTGATCCAATAAAGTTTGAGCATCCTCGATGATGATCTCTTTGTGACCTTCGGTTTCCTGGTAATCAGCCATGAAAGACAGGTTCAGATCACCGTAGGTTGCGCCATGCAGGAACCAGGTTTCGCGAAAATCAAAACTGCCTGCCCGTCCTCCTACTTCTGATCTACGAAGATCGGCAGCGGTTTTCGTGATCACATTAATCACGCCCGCAAACGCATCAGCGCCGTAAAGCGCCGAACCTGGCCCGCGAATGATTTCGATTCTTTCGACCATTTTAACCGGCAGAACACCGAGACGAATCAGGCGGTCACCCCTGGCAATGCTGGAAATCGGGATTCCGTTCACCATGACCAAGGTCTGCGGATTAAAGACCGTCGAAATTCCTCGAATAAGATATTTACTCGTATAAATTTGTCCGGAATTTGACACATGGAACCCTGGAATTGATTCCAGTGCTTCTTCAACCGTGATCGCCCCCATGGCTTCAATGTCACGCGCAGTAATGACCGAAGCCATCGCGGGGGCTTGATCGATTTTTTGCCGCGACCCGGTAGCGAGTGTGGTCACTTGGACTTTCATCAGTTCCTCGATCGGCAACTGGGTGAGTCCCTTTCTTTGATCCTCAGCTCGTTCTCTTGCGCTCGAATGCGAAACCCCTGACGCCAGCAATAAGACGGACCAGAAGACGAATAGCTTTGAATCCATGCAGCGCTCCCCCGGGCGGGAAACTGATGCAGCGATTGCGCCAGGCGAGAACACTTTGCATTTCCCCCATGTCCGGATAAGTTGCCGAATTAATAAGCTTTTATAAAAAATTCCGATTATTTGCATTTTTACACTGTGTTAAGTAAACTTAATTCAATGGCGTATCTCGCGTGGATTCACCTATTTTTAGCCCAGGTTTTCGGAACCAGTCGCATCATAGGTGCGCTGTTGGTCGCAAGCTTCATTTTCCCCTCATTGAGCGCTATCCCACCGAGCCTTGCGGGCGAACCAAAACGCCAGAAAGTGATCGATTTCGAAGACGAGGTCGTCGAGGGCATGAACAAACGACCTCTTGATTCCCTCTCTCATCTTTCGGAAGCGGAAAAGAGGCGCCGCAAGCACCATCTTTACCGCAAGCGCGGCGGATTCCGTTCCGAAACCGCCGAAACCCTGCGTTTACTGAGGTATCTCCCATGAAAGCGGCCGCCGGGCATTACGTCGTCACGACTTCGATCCGTGGAGTTTCGAAAACACAGATCTGGCATGCGCACGCCCCCCTCACCCTCGGGCATCCGCTCCATTGGGTCATTGAACGCACCGAAAATGGCGTGAGAGCACGTAACATTTCGGGAACAATGACCGGCCCGCGCAAAGAAGGCCTTCGCGAATTGGACAACAAAGCTCTCGAAAAAGGCGCCGAACTCGAACTTCCCTTTTTCGAGGAAAAAGAAAAACGTCCGCCGTGCGTTCTGAAGATTCACCGTATGACCGCCGTGTCACCGATTTTCACCTCGCGGGAAGGCGATGTAATCCAGGCTTTTGCCTGTGCGGGTAACTGGATTCTCAGCTCAAGAGCCGTCGAGCAGGAGTACCTGGGAATTGCGCAGAAAAGGACCGTTTTCTCGCTTAAGAGGACTGGGCGAAGAAAAAGCGACAATTATGAACTAACGATGCTCGACGACGGGCTGCAGCTCAAGCTCACCGGTACCCAAAAAATCGGCAAGTCGAACACCCCGGTCTCGATTTCCCCCGAAGAACTGCTCCAGTGCCAGATTATTCTGGGCACGCAGACCTGGCACTTCGGGTTGGTCCAAGCTCCCAGTTCGCAAGACCTCACACGAAGCGAGATCGAGATACCTGATCCCGAAACAGCCTGGTTCAAACGCTCCTTGCGATACGCGGGGATCGCTTTCGGCCTCTTCATAGCGCTGTGCTTCATCTGGCCAAAACCTCCCGCCGAGACTGAACTCGTCCCACCGCAGTTCACCAAGATAGTGATGGGGCCGCAAAAACCGGCCGGACAGGAAGACGCCGGCGGGAGCGAGAAGAAGGGCACGACAAAAGTGCAGGATGCAGCAGTGGTCCAGGCGTTTCGTGCCAAAGCACTGCGCAACAGCATCAACGGGCTTCTTAAGGGCGGGATGACCCGACTCCTCGCGCAATCCGATATTGTTGTCGGCACACGAAATTCCGCCAATGCCCGGAAACTTTTCGACAGCAAATCCAGCGCCCTTCAGGCAACCGGTGCCGAAATCGGCTTGATGAACGCTAAAAACGTTCAGGTCGGCTCGATCGGCGGCGCGGGCGGCGCGGGCGGCGGGACCGGCGTCGGATACGGCAAAGGCCAGCACGCCGGAATCCAGGGACAAGGAAATTCCCTCGTCTCGCTTGACCTCGGCAACACCAGCGTCGAAGAAGGTCTGACCAAAGAGCAGGTGGGAGAAGTCATCCACAAGCATCTCAGCGAGATCCGGTACTGCTATGAAGCCGCAATGCTCCGCGCTTCGGGAATCGAAGGTCGCCTGATCGTGAATTTCACGATCGGCGGCAATGGTGTCGTCAAGTCATCGGAAGTGAAATCCTCAACGTTACCGGATCCGGCTCTTGACGATTGCATCCTGAGACGGCTGAATACCTGGAAATTCCCTGAGCCGAAAGGCCGTATTGAAGTCGGCGTTTCGTATCCTTTCATCTTCAAAACCCTGGGAGGTGGCTGACATGGATTCGTCAAAAAGAGTGTCCCGAATGGTATTTTTTCTGTTGCTGAGTATTCTCGGCTTGACCCAAGCCGCATTGGCCGCCGATTCCAGCGGGAAATCGGCCGGAGCCGCCACCTCGGGCTTTTCCAGCGGAGCGGCCGGAGCCGAAAAAGTGAACGTCGACACGATCAAGGAAAAATACTGGGCTCGCGGCAACGAGTCCGAGCTCGGAGTCGTTCAGAACCGGCTTTATTCGAAAGAATTCAAATTCGAGTTCGCCACCTTCGGAGGCCTCGTCTCGAGCGACCCCTTCCTCAGTGTCAAATCAGCAGGACTGAGTCTCGGATTCCATTTTTCTGAATATTGGGCCGTTCACGCGTTTGGCTGGCGAAGTTTTGTCGCACCATCATCGGCGCAAATCGCGTTTCAGGAATGGTCAGGAGAACCGCGCGTCAACACGAATGAACCTCGCGCCTTCATGGGAGCTGAGGTGACCGCAAGTCCTCTGTACGGAAAACTCAGCCTCGTCGGTAAGAAGATCATCTACTACGATATGCATATTTCGGCTGGCGCCGGCATGACGCGAACGGAAAGCGGGAGCTTTCTGACTCCCTTCTTTGGCATCGGTCAGCAAGTCTATATGACACAATGGATGTCCCTCCGTCTGGATTATCGTCCGATGTGGTACCGCGAAACGATCAAGGAAAAGATCAATCCGCAAACCTATGGGACAGTCAAGGGCCAACGCATTAACTGGACTCATGCCGTGACCTTTGGCGCAACCTTTCTCGTGGGCTTCCCGAAATGAAGCTGTTTTCCAAACTCCTCATTTCGTCCGTAATGATTACCGCACCGCTGATTGCCGCGGGGGCAAGTTCGGGTGCGGAACCACCGGGCTCGGGCGGTGTCAGTACTTCGGGCACTTCGGGCAGCGCTGATTCGCAACAATCAATCGGGCTGCTTTCCGGCGAAGACACCTGCACGGATCGGGAAATCTGGAATTTCGGGACTTCGGGTACTGCGGGAATCGCCGTGAGTGCCGCAAACCCTGAACAGCAGCTTCTGCCGGTTCCAGAAGACTTTCAAAAAGACTGGAAGGACTTCCTCCTCAAACGACTCAAGCCGGTACAGGGTTTTTCTGAAGCATTGGGCCTGCGGCAGATCAGCAAAAAAGCCGAAGGCCAGATTTTCGGAGAGTACTGGATCTCGCGGGCGCTCTTCGAAGCGAAACTGGTCCACGTCGCCCACGGGGGATTTTCATCCATCGCCTCACGGCCCTTCAACCCCGAATTCGGAGGAGTCCAGCTTGCCGCCTTGGGCTGCCTTCTGAGAATTCATTCGCGTTATCCATCGCTGACCCTGCCGCGCGAAGCGGTCCAACAATTTCAAGCCTACCTCTCCCATGCAAAAACCCCCAAGCAACGCGCCGTGGTTTGGGAAGCCGCAGCCGCGGAAATCCGTTTTCTCATTTCCCAAGACGCTCCCGTTAACGCTCTCTCGAAAGATGCCGAACGGACACTCAGTTTTCTGAAAGGCGCGGGAGCCTACGAAGCGCTCGGACGCGCTCTTTGGGCCGCCCGCATCGGTAACCACAAGCTGACCATTCAGGAGTCAGAGAGGTTCATCGCGTTCCCTTCAATGCCGCAGCCCTTGAACCGCTATGTCGATACGGCTCATATCATCACTGCACGGGCCCTTTACAGCCTGGGACAATACGACAAGGCGATCAGCCACTGGAAGATCGTGACCAAGAGCTCGAATGAGCTGGCTCGATCGCTTTCGGAGCTTGCGTGGGCGCAACTCATGGCTGAACACTACGGCGAAGCCATTGGAACGTCGATGAACCTCCAGGCAGGAGGACTGCGCCATACTTTCGCTCCCGAATCACCGATGGTCATGGCCATGGCAATGGCGGAACTCTGCCAGTACCCGCAATCCGTGAATGCGATCAAACTTTTCCAGAAGTACTATGAACAGTCATATCGATGGCTTTCTAACTGGATCTCGGCCTCCGATCAGCGTCTGCTTTACCCTTTCGCCGTCCGATATCTCAGAAAAAGCCAGAAAGACGTCGCGCCCGAGCGAATTTCAAGCGAATGGGTGCGCTCGCCGTTATTCATCTCACATCAGGACGAAATCAATCTCCTCTTCGATGAAAAAGATTTCGCGCTTGGTCTGGGAAAATCCGGTGCCCAGGAGCAAAACAGGCTCGTTAACGAGATTCTCGCGCTCATTCGCGACCTGAAGCCGCGGCTCCACCTCGCGAAAATGAAGCAAAAACCCGGAGAGGAACTGCCAACGAAAATCCGGAACGATCTGACGGTTTTAAAACGGCAGATGACCCGCCTGAGAAGGCTTGAACGGGCCGCGCCCGTCTGGCAAGTCATTCTCAAAAATCACCTGAAGCAGAGCCCGGTTCGAGAAGGCAAGCTCGTGGCCGCGATCAACGCCGATCTGGCAAACCGTTCGCGTCGGATGCTCGCCCAGCTGGACGAAATCGGCGAGAATCTGCAGCTTGTTGAAGTGGAAATTTATAACGGCGCCAGTCACGACATCATCTGGCAGAACGCGCATCCCGACTACAAGGACATCGCCGAGAAGATCAAGGACGACAGACCGCAACGGGACGAGAAGAACTGGGATTGGGGCCGGTCCGCAACCGGGTCTGACGAAGAAGGCGGCGAAATCTGGGAAGACGAGCTTGGGTCTTTCAAGGCAAATTTGTTCGACAATTGCTCAAGCAAGGACAAATACCTGGCGATTAAAATGAAGAAGGTGTCGCAATGAGCACGCAAATCTATCTGGGCAAATCCGGACGCGCGTTCGGACCCTATACGCAGGACGAGTTCGACTCCATGAAGACCAGCGGAAAACTCCGCGATTTCTCCTGGACCTGGAATGCGAAAGCCAAAGAATGGTCGCCACTGGACCCCGCACCTCCGCCTCTCTCCCTCTCCACCGACACTGCCGCGGGCGGGCCGGCAAAAAGCTCCAAACCCGTCCTGAGACACGACTCCATTCTGCCGCTTGAGGCAATCTGCCATGACAGGCGAAGCGCGATCAGCGGACAGCTGCGTCTCGCCTCCGAGCATGGATGCGAGCTGATCAGTCATCACGCCCTGTCAGCCCCCCCCTTCACGGAAGGCTCGAGCATTCTTGTCAATCTGCTCGACCCCAAGTCCGGCCGGTCGATGGATACCCGCGCGAGAGTGGACGGGATTCAACAAAAAGCGGGCAGTTGGCATTACAAACTGAGCTGGACGGCGAACTGTCCGGAACTGGTCATGGAAAATATTTCCGGATAGCCAATCCTGCCGGAAATGCGATAAGACCTGCGCCTACAGGGAGAATTCTTTTTGACCAAGAAGGCGGAAATCCGAGCTGATGATGGAAGTGTCCTGGAACTGAAGGAAGGCGTAGTCCTCGATCGCC
Organism: Bdellovibrionota bacterium; assembly: GCA_035291325.1. GTDB lineage: Bacteria > Bdellovibrionota > UBA1018 > UBA1018 > UBA1018 > XYD1-FULL-55-31. The sequence continues at coordinate 12,828 of DATDSK010000281.1, forward strand.
AGGGCGAACCCGTCAGCGCAGAGACCCGCTCAGAATATTCCGGCTACTCGGGGCAGCGGCAAACTCGCGTTCACATTTGGAGAGCCGGCCCGCTGACTGCTTTGCTCGTCCCCGTTCTCGTGCCTGTCTTCGCCGTCATAATCGCGTTCATCGGGTTTGCGGCTTTTGGCGGACTATTCACGATCCTGTTCACGGCCGCGCTCGCAATCTGGCTTCTGCGTTCCATTTTGAAGCTGTTCAGCTTCAGATCCTGATGAACTGCACTTACCAGTCTTCAGTCGGAGGTGCTTCCTCGGTCGGCGGATTATCCCCGGCTGCCTGAACCGGCTCAATGATCTCGGGCGCCTGTCTGAAATCAATCGCCTTTGACGGGACCCATCCAAGCCTCCCATCAGGGGTGCGGACCTTGTAAAAACCGTTCTTCAGACCTTTGCTGGAGGTCACCCAAGTGCCTCGGGCGAGCGTTGCGATTGCCGGCGTGGCCGCCGTAGGTCCCTGACGCACTTCCACGTTCCCGGCAATAACAACTGCGGAAAAATCGACGAATACGGCAGTCGCGGGAATCCAGCCGGCCTGTTCAGAACCGTTACGAATGGCCACCCAGCCGTTCACAGGGGTTCCCATTGCGTTAATCGCGGCCCCTTTTTCCAAAGTAAAGAGCACTTTCGCTTTCGTGTTCGTACCATTCCGGACGAGAACCGAATCAGTCTCAATCGTGGCTCGGTAAACAGTTCCAAAGGCATCCGCCGACACCCAGCCGACCTGCCCTTTGAGTGTTCGGATTTTATAATAGCCATCGATGGGGTAATTACTCGCGGTAACCCAGGTTCCCGCCGGGAGCTTCGCCAAGCGGGAAAACTTTTTTCCAGGGCCTTGCCGGAGCTCCGCATCGGGATTCTCGATGACCGTCTCCCGGGCAGCCCAAGCCGAACAGGAAAATTCCAGAGAAGCCAAAACTCCAAGCAGAAGACAAAACCAAAACCGGAAACGTTTCATTTCATCACCTTCGTCAAATCAAGGGGGTTCACTTTCATTTTATGAACGACTGCCTGCCAGTGGAGATGCGGCCCGCTCACTCGCCCCGTTTCTCCTGAAAGACCGAGGAGAGTGTTCAGATCGACCATCTGTCCCCGCGTCACATCAATCTTGCTCAAATGAGCATACAGGGTGAGCACCCCATAGCCGTGGTCGACCATCACCGTATTGCCGGTAAAAAAGAGATCTTTTGCCAGAACAACCTTTCCTGGAGCCGAGGCGTATACTCGCGTTCCGACGGGGGCCTTGAAATCGAGTCCGGAATGGAAGCTCGCGAATTGACCATTGAACACTCGCTTCGTGCCATAGACACTCGTAATCGCACTCTCGACGGGAAACCTGAACGGCCCCTTCCAGTATTTCCGCGGGATGAGCCGCGAATAAATTTTTCCAACCTCCGCCTTGTCACGAAAGATCCGCTTGATGTCCTTTTTGGTCGGATTGAGATGGCGCAGATCGACGCGAAGGGTTTCTGAGGCATATTGCCCGCTCAGAACGGTGAGCGGCAGCTCCTTGGAATATTCAATCCCGTTCTTCAGAACCCGAATGCTTATCTTCGTTTCACCGGACTTATGATTGTACGGAACCCCGAGAACGGCATGGTACTCGCCTTTTACTGAATCGGAAAAAAACGGGATCTGAATACCTTCAAAATCCCCCTTCACCAAGGCATCCTCAAGCTGCTCCGGAAGACCGACAGAGACGATCACGACCGAACCGTCTTTGACTTGCGAAGCTGAGAGCTCCGCCCGAAAGTCAGCGGCTTTCACGGCCTGCTCAGGCAATTGCGCCGCCCTCAATTCGTGGTTCTTCGCGCCCGTCGCACACACCACGAGATAACAAAATCCAACGGCAAAAAAGGCGCTAAATCGCCCGAACCGCTTTCTGTCCATCATGGAATGTCACCTGCAGCTCCTGCCCGGCGCTGACTTCGGCCGCGCTCCTGACCACGAACCCGCCCTTGGCGGGATCACGAATGATCGTATAGCCGCGCTCGAGAACACGCAAAGGGGAAAGAGCATCGAGTTTGCCAGCCATTTGTTCGACCACCGACTTTCGGCGATCCAGGCGGGCCTTGAAAGCACGCAGGAGGCGCATGTAGAGCTCATCGCAGCGTTGTATCTGCTCACGCAAGCGGTCCTTCGGGCTGATCAGCCTGGCCGCGACATGCTGAAGGAGCGTTTTTCTCGTTGTGAGATCGCGCCTGATCCCGGTTTGAAGCCGCTGGGTGCACTCCCGAACCCTCGCCACGGCCTCCATCCAGTGACCGGAAACCAACTCCGCCGCGGCCGAAGGTGTCGGCGCACGCAAATCCGAAACGAAATCCGAAATCGTGAAATCGATCTCGTGCCCGACCGCGGAAATGACCGGAAGCCGGGATGCAACAATAGCGCGAGCCAAAGCCTCATCATTGAAACACCAGAGATCCTCGATGCTGCCGCCACCGCGCGCGAGAACAACCAGGTCGCCGAGATTCCAGCGATTCGCGCATTGCAATCCGCGAATAATCTGCCGTGGCGCCTCCTCACCCTGAACCAGCGCCGGAACAATCGTAACGTGAAGGTGCGGAGCCCGCCTCTTCAGAATATTCAACATGTCCTGAATCGCCGCTCCAGTGGGAGAAGTCACTACCGCGATCCGTTTCGGAAAGGCGGGCAGAGTTCGCTTCCTTTTCGAATCGAACAGGCCCTCAGCCGAAAGCTTGGCTTTAAGCTGTTCAAAGGCGATCTGCAGGGCGCCGGCCCCGAGCGGCTCGATGTGGTCAACCGTGAGCTGATAACTGCCCCTTGGAGCATAAAGTGATATCTTGCCGCGACAGAGGACCTGAAGACCATCCTTGAGTTCAAATGACCTGCGGCGCGCCCCCCACCCAAAAGCGGCGGCCGAGATCATGGCGTTCTGGTCCTTCAGCGAAAAATACGCATGACCCGACGAAGCCGGTCGGCAGTTACTGATTTCGCCTTTTACCCAGATGAGCGGAAACGCCGGCTCCAACACCCCTCGGATGCGAGCCGTAATCTCGGTAACCGTCCAATGCTTCGGCTGCGACGACTCTCGGGCCTGTGCGAAAAGGGGCAAGTCGTCGTGGGCCATACGATCGATTACTGGTTCGCGGCCGTCTTTTTGACCGCGCCGCTGCCCGGCTTCTGTTCGATCGCGAGCTTTTTGAAGACTTCATACGACTTCAGGTAGTTCAATGCCTCGCGGACTTGGAAATCCTCCTTCGGATTGAACTTCATGGGCGCCATTTCATCTTCCTCTTTGGCTTTATCCGGTGCAGCCGCTTTCTCGGAGCCCTTTTTCTTTTCCTTACTGTTGCTGAGAGCGTCCAATTCTTCCTTCTTAAATTCCTTCGCTTCATCGTCCGTATTGACCATATGACCCTTCAGGTCCTTTTCGCGGAAGTAGTCCTGCTTGCGCCGCGCCTCGGCGAGAAGCTTCGGATCAAAATCATCCAGGAGAATATCGGGCTGAACCCCTTTTTCCTGAATGCTTCGGCCGCTCGGAGTGTAGTAACGGGCAATCGTGAGCTTAAGGCCGAGATCCTGCCCCAATTCAATGACAGTCTGAACCGAGCCTTTTCCAAAGGTGGGCTGGCCCATGATGATCGCTCTGTTGTGATCCTGAAGAGCACCGGCGACGATTTCAGCTGCGGAAGCGGTACTCGAATTCACGAGAACGGCGACCGGGAAGTCCTTTCGCGCGTTTCCTTTTCGAGCGTATTTGACTTCCTTCTGGTCTGGGTTGCGACCGATCGTGGAAACAACGACGCCATCATCAATGAACAATGACGAGACTTCAACCGCCTGATCCAGCAACCCGCCCGGGTTCATGCGAAGGTCGAAAACGAGCCCCCTCAGTTTGTGCTTCCCTTCGAGCTTTTCGATTGCTTTCTTCACGTCGGCAGCGGCGTTTTCATTGAAGCTGGAAAGACGCACATACCCGAACTCAGGCTCGAGCTCCTCGTTTTTAACGGCCTGGATTTTTATAATGTCGCGGGTGATCGTGACTTCGCGGATTTTTTCGAAAGTTTCACGGTAAATCGACAACGTCACATCGGTGCCCTTCTTGCCGCGCATCTTCGAAACCGCTTCGACAAGATTCATCCCCTTCGTGCTCTCGCTGTTGATTTTGACGATCCGGTCATTCGGCTTGAGGCCGGCCTTCCACGCCGGTGTGTCCTCAATGGGCGCAATCACCGTCAGAATGTTATCCTTCATTCCGATCTCGATGCCAAGACCGCCAAACTTCCCGGAAGTGTCTATCTTCATATCCTTGAAAACATCAGGAGGAAGAAAAGAAGAGTGCGGATCCAGGGTTTCCATCATTCCTTTGATGGCGCCGTAGACGAGATCTTTGTTCTTGATCTTGTCCTCCACGTAGTTCGCTTCGACGAAATGGAGCACCTTCTGAAAGAGCTCCAGATTTTCATAACGGTCCTGTTTGGAGTCCTGCTTTGAAGACCCGACGCCGGTAAGGGGTGCCGCCTGAACGGTCACGGCCGCGACTTCACGGCTAAGATTCTGACCGACAACGATGCCGAGCCAGGAGACACTGAGAACTAACCCTAGAAGCGAGACTTTTCTTGTGAATTGGATCATTAGAAAAGGCTAAACTAATTGGAGAGCCACTGCAATGGGTTCACAGCAACGTTTCGGGCACGAATTTCAAAATAAACCGGAGTACCCGAGTCATCTGTTACACCGATCTGATCACCGCTCGCTATCGGATCTCCCATTTTTTTGGAGAGCTCACCTAAATGAGCGCAAAGCGAGTAAAAGTGGTCACCATGGTCGACGATCGCGACTCTCCCATAATCGGGAAGATTCCCGGAGAATGCGATTTTGCCTGCTGAAACGGCGCGAACAGGTTTTCTTTTCCCCGTAAAAATCTCAATGCCCTTTTTGAAAACATAAAGCCCGGATTTCGAGTCATAACCACGTCCGAAGGCGCCTACGATCTTGCCGTCCGCGACGGGCATCGGCAGGAGCCCCTTCTGCTTCGCAAAAACCCCCTGGATCATCGCTTTTGAAACGACCCGCTCGGTCCGGATCGCCTGCTCAAGTTCAAGCCGGGCGTTGAACTCTTTCAAAAGCCTTTCAACCTGTGCTTCGGCGTTCTTAAGTTTGCGATAATTCTCGAGCTGAACCAGACGCTCATGATGTTTCTTCTCGAGAAGCTCAACTTGAAGCTGCCGGTTCAGCTCAAGAACACCTTCCTGCTCGTTCAGATCCTGGAATAAATACACAAGCTGCTGTTTTTCTTCCTGAATTTGACCTTCCAGCTTTTCGGCATCAGCTAAATCGACCCTGAGCGCTTCGGCTTCCTTCAATCCGCGGTCAACAAGATTTGCCAGAACCTTGCGGTGCGGGGCCTCCGACCGCTCGTTTTCGATAATATCGAAGCCGGACTCCCCTTCAGAGGCAGCTCGGTCGGAACGCTCAAGCACTCTTAAATTCCGACGAATCTCGTTCTGTTGCGAACGAATCCGCTCTTTCAGAGTTTCACGGCGGCCTTCCAGATCACCGATCGTCTTCTCGATCTCAACGAGCCGCTTGCGACCAAGCAAACGCTCCTCTCGTTGAAGTCTGATCAGCTGCTGGAGCTTCTTCATGTTGGCGCGAGCCTCTCGCTGCGTTTTCAGGCAATCGATCAGATTCTGCTCGAGATCGAGCACCTCAATCCGAAGTTCGCTCAACCTTTTGGAAAGTTGCGCCGGCTGACGTCCTGTTTTCGAAACAGCAGGTTTCGGAAACGCCCAGAGTTCATTTTCGGCCGCCAGTCCCCCGATCGTCAGAATAAGAAAGAAGACACGAAAAAGGGAGCTTAAGCGTTTCTCGCCAGCCTCGGGGACTACACCCACGCATTCCCCCCAGAGCCGGTCTGAATCGAACGACCTCCGGCTGTTCTTGCGACAAAGAGGCCCGAAACTAATCCAAGCAAAATTCCCGCGATCCAGAGTAGAACGGCCCATTCGAGCCTGGGGGCCGCCATGTCGCTGAAAAGGGGCGACAAAGCGCGAATATGAGATGCGAGCCAGCGGGACCCGAGAATCCAACCGGAAAAAGCAAACCAGCCGCCGACGAAGCCGATACTCATTCCGGCGAGCAGCCCCGGAGCCCGAGCCGCGCCCCGTCCGGAACCCCAGAGCCGCAGGAATGAAATGACATCCTCATGCATTTGCGAGTTCATTCTGGCCAGCTGGAGCAACCCCGTCAGAAGCGCCAAAATCAGGCCTCCGATAAATAACAGCGAGACTCCTTTTAATGCGCCGAACGCTCCAAGAATCGGGCGATAACGATCTCTTGAACTTTCCGCCGATTCGACGCCCTTGATCGTTCGAATGGCGTCCAGGGCGGAATCGGAAAAGTATCCGGTTGCAGAAACATATCGTGGAATAATGAGCGACATTTCCGAACCGAAGCCCTCAAGGTCATCCGCGAGGACGGGGTGCTTAGTTTTCAAATTCCTAATGAACCGTTCCGAATCGACGACTTCGAATTGGCGAATCGCTTTTGCCCCGAGGGAAGCCCGGATAGAATCCGCGATTCTCGATTCCTCGGCCTTTTCGACGGATGCCTCCAGATAGGCGGTGATCACCTGTTCGGAGTTGAGTCGAGTCAACACCGGCTCAAGTCCGACCTGAAGCCATGCCATGAAAGCAGCAAGCAAGAGGAGAATGCCCGAAGCCAAAGCGGAAAGGAACTGGTTCCACGGTGCCCGACGCCAGGGGCGCAGAGCCAATCTCAATAGGTACACAGAGATTCCTCCAGCAACAATCGTCCCGACTTCAGAACTGCACAACGTTTTCGCACTCGACGTACAATTTCACGGTCGTGCGTAGCTAAAATTACGGCAGCTCCGGTGAGATTCGCCTTGAGGAACAGATCCATCAACCCCCACGCGGAATCGCGATCCTGCGCGCCAGTCGGCTCGTCGGCGAGAATGAGTTCGGGACATCGAACGAGGGCTCGCGCGACAGCAACCCGTTGCGCCTCGCCACGCGAAAGTGTCATCGCCATCTGATCGCGCCTGGGGCCAAGGCCGAGGCGTTCCAGCAAATCATTGATTCGCGCACGGGCCTGAGCAGGCAACGCACGCCTGCCTCCGAGCGAAACAGATAGCGCAACATTGTCGAGTACCGAGAAATCCGGAATCAGGCGGATATCCTGAGGAATGGTCCCGATGCATTGTCGGATTGCCCTCAAGGCCGTTCCCGAAACCTTCGCGAGATCGTAACCAAACAAGGAAGCGGTCCCCGCATCGGGAAGCTCTTCCGTGCTCAAAATCCGGAGAAGGGTTGATTTGCCGGCTCCGGTCCCACCCAACAGATAAAGGAATTCCCCTTTTCCCAGCTCGAGATGAATTTGATCGAGCACACGGGCACGGTCATAAAATTTCGTGACACCAGCAACAGATATCAACGGATCGGTCCCCCGCCTAACAGTATCCTACCAAATTTATCCGCAGTCCAATCATGAGTCGAAGCCGAGAGATGCCTTGAAATCTGTGCCACACCGCGTTATATGACGCTCTGTTTAGTTGACAAAAACACCACCCAATTTTAGGCTTGGCCGCTATTCGCATTGGAGATTCTTATGATCCGTCCGGTTGCATTTTTCGCCTTGCTGCTCCTGCTCAGTTCATCAGCCCAAGCTGACGCATTTGGCGCACCGGGAATTCCCCATCGATGGGCATCGGCACTGAAGCAAGCCGTTGGGACCTCGTATGAGCCAACGACCGCGAACTCCCCCGTCTGGTTTACCGTGGCAGATGGCGTTCTTACGGAAGTCTTTTATCCGAACATCGACCAGGCACAAGTAGGCGATCTGCAATTTCTGGTAACCGACGGCCAGAGTTTCTTTTCGGAACAAAAGCGCGACACGATTTCGAATGTCAGCTTCGTAAACGAAGGGATGACAGTCAGAATCTCCGGACAGGAACGCTCCGGCCGCTACGCCTTTGAGCAGGAGATCGTGACTGACACCGCGGCACCCGTCGTCAGGATTCACACGACGTTACGCAGATTGCAGCCGGGACTGCGCCTTTTTGTCCTCTTCAAACCAGCCATCAACAATACGGGTTCACAAAATCTCGGCTTCGCCAGTCACGATGGCCTTTTCGCGACGAAACTAACCGCGAACACCCGGAAGGTCCCGCATGAATTCAAGCCCGTGCATGCGGCGCTCCTGAGCTCGAACCCCTGGGTAGCGACTTCCGTCGGCTACGTCGGGTTCTCGGATGGTTGGCAGGATATTTCGAAACATTTCAGTCTGACAAACATCTTTTACGAGGCCGGTCCGGGCAACATCGCTCTCACAGGCGAAGTGAGAATGTCCCAAGCCTCGGATTTCAGTTTCGATTTGGCCCTTGGCTTCGGAGGAACCCGTTCCGAGGCCCAGACTTACGCGCAAACCTCGCTTCTCATCCCGTTTGACCAGGTCCGAAGCCAGTATGAAGGTTCGTGGAAAGGCTATCTTCAGGAACTTCAGGATTCCGTCCTGACGCGCGGAACGCGCTTCATCACCGAAAGCGTCTTCGCCCGTCGATCAGCAGAAATCATCAAGATGCACGAAGACAAATACGAAAAGGGAGCGATTGCCGCCTCCTTTTCCAAACCCGCACCACTGGATAATGACCACGCGATGGACGGCACCGGCGGTTATCATGTGGTCTGGCCCCGCGATCTCTATCACGCCGCGATGGGCCTGCTCGCCGCCGGGGATGTACGGACTCCAATAAATGTTCTTCATTACTTCCTTAAAACGCAACGAGCAGACGGCTCATGGCCGCAGAACTTCTGGGTAGATGGCACCCCTTACTGGCGCGGACTGCAGATGGACCAAGTCGCGTTCCCCATTCTTCTTGCCGCGCAACTTCAGAAGAGAAAAGTCTATGCGCTCACGCAGGACGATCTCGAAATGATACGGAAAGCAGCCGCTTTCATTATTTCACACGGCCCATCGACCCAGCAGGACCGATGGGAAGAGCTGGGCGGCTACTCGCCTTCGACTATCGCCGCTGAAATCGCAGCCCTCAAAGAGGCAAGCCTCTTAACGAATGATCCAACAGCAAGTTCAGTTGCCGACCGCTGGCAAACGTTCATCGAAACCTGGACTCTTGTACAAAAGGGGCCGCTCGGGCAAAACTATTACTTACGAATCAGTCCTGCCGGGAGTCCTGATGAACCGGAGCCGATCGACCTCGCAAACGGAGCCGGAAAAGCATTCGCGGCAGAAATTATCGACGGCGGTTTCCTGGAATTAATTAGAATGAGACTTCGATCACCTTCAGACCCGAGAATCCTGAACACGATGTCGATTTACGAGTCACCACAACTCGGGGTATCAACCAAAGATCCCACTTCGCCAGGTTCCATGGTCTACCGCCGCTACAACCGGGATGTTTATGGCGCGGAACGCGAAGGAGGCTTCTGGCCTTTGCTCGCAGGTGAACGCGGCCATTTCGCCGTCGCGGCGGGCAATCTGGACAGGGCCCGCGCGCAGCTTTTCACTCTGGAAAGGAGCGCCATAGAAAGCGATTTAATACCCGAACAAACAATCACGCCGCCCTTGCCGAATATCGCGGGGGCAATGGTCGGACGCGGAGTAGCCTGCCCCCTGGTATGGGCACATGCTGAAGACATCCTTCTCCACAGGAGCATTGAAGAAGGCAAGGTTTTCGACGCCCCGGTGATTGATCCATTAAAGCCGCTTCCAGCTCCCTCCGAAATTCCAAATGGCAGTTAGGTTCCATCAGGACCGATCCGATTCAATCACGCGATTTGCCAAATGGAGCAGAAAGCATGATTGGCTGATCCGTTCCGGAGTCCTCACGATTGCATATTCCGTCTGGACGCTGCTTTTTCGGCTCCTGATCCTGAGTTTCATCACCTACTTTCTGATGCCATCAGCTTCGCAGCTCGGCATTTGGGGCAACAACGAAGCTGCCATGCCTACGCCCGCGGTCCTTCCAAGGTTTGAAGAGATCGGAGAGGTCTTTAGCTCGAATGAACTGCCTTTGATCGGTCTTTCAGCTTTGGTGTTTGTGGCATTTCTCTGTTGGCTTAACCCGCTTACATCGACCAAGAGCACCGATCTCATCTCATTCGAGCGATTACGGAAGCGGTTCATCCCCGGAGCGCTGCACGGAATCGTGTTTGCCACCGGAATCGTGGTCGCCTTTCTGCTCAGCGGGCTTTACCGCTATCTTGGCTTTTTTATCCAGCTCGAAGATGTCGCGCTCGCCCTGCCTGGGCTCTTCCTGCGGATCACGTTGATTCTGATGTTCGTTTACTGCGAAGAATTCATTTATCGGCAGAAAATCATGGGCTCTCTTCGAAGCGGTTTCCTGAGCCCCGAGTACCGCATGGACCGCCTGCAGGGCGAGATGATCGCGGCAACCCTGACCGGCATTCTCTATTGCTCGATCAAAGCTCTCCAATTCGATCTCGGTGTGATGCATCTCATCAGTCTCTTTCTTGCTTCAATCGCCCTATCGCTCCGAACCCTCGCCGATCGCGACTTCGTCCGGGGCGCCGGATTCTGGGCCGCCATTCTCATCGTTTTTCATCCGATATTCAGCCTTCCGCTTCTTGGAAACGACTTTTCCGGAATTCTGCTTTTCAAATACCAGGCTGGCGCCCAGGATCTGGTGGGAACTTCCGATTCCGGACGGTTTTTGACCGGTGGATCCGGCGGTCCGCTCTCCGGTTTTGCCTTTCAAGCCCTGCTGATGATCGATATTGCACGTAGCGGCTTCAGATATAAGAAAATCCTTTTGAGACCTCAGCAGAGTCGCTAGAATAGCCGGGTCACCAGAAGGAGTTCATTATGCCAAGTACACACATCCAAGCGGGGGTGGTCGGGCTCATTGCCGACGCGGGACCCGTCGCAAAACTCGTGCTTTTCGTATTACTTGCGGCATCGGTATTCTGCTGGGCCATCATCCTGATGAAATGGCGATCCTTGAAGAGAGCAATTCAGCAGAACACCGAGTTCCTGAACGTCTTCTGGCACGGCAAAAATATCGATGAAATCATCGAAAAGGTGGGCAAATACGGAAGCTCACCCATCGCGGCCGTTTTCCAATCCGGCGTGAAAGAGCTGAAAAAACTCTCCGCAACGGATGCCGCGAACGCCTCCGAACGCGTCGAGAATATTTACCGAGCCCTCGTCCGCACCTCCAATGCTGAAATCGCCGCCTACGAGCACCATGTAGGCTGGCTGGCAACAACGGCGAGTGCCGCTCCGTTTGTGGGACTGTTCGGAACGGTTTGGGGCATTATGAACTCCTTCCAAAGCATCGGAGTGACGGGCGCGGCCAATCTGGCGGTCGTAGCTCCGGGAATTTCAGAGGCGCTCATCACGACCGCGACGGGAATCGCGGCCGCTGTTCCCGCGGTCATCGCTTACAACCATTTCGTGGGGCAGATCAAACGGCTTTCGGTTGAAATGGAATGTTTCACTCATGATTTCCTGAATATCATCCAACGCAACGTCCTTGCCGGACGAAAGGGTCATTGAGAGATGGCGGCCATGGGAATGAGCGGCACCTCCGGAGCTTCTGGATCGATTTCCAGGCGCTCGGTTCCGACAACGCTGGCTGAGATCAACGTGACCCCGCTCGTGGACGTCATGTTGGTTCTCCTGATCGTCTTCATGATCTCCGCGCCACTGATGCAACAAGGTGTTCAGGTCGACTTGCCCAAAGCGAACGCGCAGAGCTTAACCGAAGTCCCCGACCAGGTTGTCCTCGTAATCAACCGATCACGCCAGATTTCAATCAACGGGAACACGATCCAAAGCGGCTTATTGCGAATGAAGCTCGACGCCATTTCGTCGGTAAAACCGCAGGTCGAAATTTTCATTCAGGCTGATCAAAGCATCCCTTATGGTTTCATCGCTCAGGTCATGGCCGAGGTGAAAAAGGCCCGGATCAACCGGGTCGGACTGGTTACGGAACCGGGAGATCCGGATCTTAAACTGTGAGGCATGATGTTCGCTCTGTCTGGGCGTAAATCAAGAAATTCTCCGGCAGCCAATGGTTTGCTGCTGCCCGGCGCCGCGGATTACTCCGCAGCGTTCAAATGGTCCATCATCGGACACGGAATGCTGATGGCTTTCGTCATTCTGAAGAGCCTCGTTTTCCCTGGCAATCCCGTTCCCTATATTCCAACACTCCGAGTCGATATTGTGGGTCTCCCGGACGCGCTCCGGAAGGATCTCTCAAAGCCGGCCACCTCCGCATCTTTAACGGATATCAAAAAAGCCTTGGACAAAGTCGATCAGGAGCTCCGCCGTGCCAAGTTGAAAACGCCCGTAGCCCCGGCAAAAGACACTTCCGAGAAACCGGTTACAGACGAAATGGTTCTGAAGCCAAAGCCCCCGGATTCGAAGGGTCTCGACAAAAAACTCAAGGGCGCCCTGGCCCGCATCAAGGCGCTCGAAAAAATCTCATCCTCCGACGGGGAAACCCGGCCGACGGTCATCAAGGGCAATTTTATCTCAAAGGGCTCGAGCCTTTCAGGTGATGCCCGCGAGTCCGCAGAATCCAACTATTACGACAATCTCCGGTCCAAGCTGCAGGAATCCTGGGCACTCCCGGTCTGGGTTGCACGCCAGAATCTCTCGGCACAAGTGCAGATCTATATCGACGGGCGCGGCCGGCTGAGAACATACCGTTTCGTGAAGCTTTCCGGAAACCCGCAATTCGATGGAGCCGTTAAACAGACGTTAATGGAAAGCCAGCCGTTTCCGGCACCGCCGCCAGAGCTGGCTTCATCGATTCTGGTGGATGGAATTTTGGTGGGCTTTCCCCTATGATGAAATGGCGAGAACACAGGACAAAAATGATTCAGAAACTTGGCTTAGTCACCGTCACCCTGGTCTGCTGCTTCGGCTTTCTGCTGAATGAAACCGCCTTTGGCCAAAGCGCCCCCTATATCCCGGTGGGCAGCGCGCGGACAAAAAAGACGGTGATCGCCTTCCCTGAAATCAGGACCGCCGGTACACGAGACGGAAGCTTCGCGAAAACAATCAGCGAGACCGTGGTGAACGACCTTTCCTTCATGGATCTCTTCCAATTCCTGAGCCCTTCGGCTTTCATAGAAGATTCGGGAAAAGCCGGCCTGACAATCGGAACTTTCAAGCTGACAGACTGGACCAGCATCGGAGCTGAATTCCTCGTCAAAGCGACGCTCCGATCCGAGGGTTCGAATTTGACTCTCGAAGCCTATCTCTATGACACGCATGGTTCAAAGCAGATCCTAGCCAAACGCTATGTCGCAGCCCAGCGTGAAGCAAAGACCGTGGGCCATACGCTGGCCAACAACATCGTCGAAGCCCTGACCGGACTGCCCGGCGTTTTCCAGACGAAAATCGCGATGACTTGCGACCGGACGCGAAAAAAAGAAATCTACGTCATGAACTTCGATGGCACCGATGTTAAACAGATCACGAATCATCGGTCGACGGCGTTTGCGCCCGCGTGGAGCCCGGATGGCACCCGCATCGCCTATTCGCTCTACACTCGTCATCGGAATAACATCAAAAACATGGACCTTTACGAATTCGACTTCGGAACCGAGAGCTTTCGGATGCTCTCAAACCGAAGGGGCATCAATAGTGGCGCGGCCTATTCACCCGACGGAAGGACAATCGCGCTCACGATGAGCTTTCTGGGTGACCCCGCGATATTCGCGCTTGATCCCGCCAAAAAAGAAGTGACACGCATGACGAAATCCTTCGGAACGGACGTCGATCCGAGCTGGAGTCCCGACGGAAAAAGCATCGCCTTCGTCTCCTCCCGGACGGGCAAACCCATGATTTTTTCGCAAAACTCCGACGGCTCGCGGGTCCAGCGACTCACATACGCCGGGATTTACAACGCGACCCCCACCTGGTCGCCGCGAAACAACAAAATCGGGTTTGCCGGCTGGCTGGACAGGCATTTCGACATTTTTATCATGAATCCCGATGGTACAAACATTGAACGACTTACGAAAGATCAGGGCAACAACGAAGATCCCCATTTTAGCCCTGACGGAAATTTCATCGTTTTCAGTTCGAACCGGACCGGACAGCAGAATATTTACGTCATGAATATCGACGGTACTTTCGTAAAGCGGCTAACCTATGGGCTGGGGAATTGTGTCACACCGAAGTGGTCCAATCCCCCGGTTGTCGCAAGCACGCCCTAAAACTCGCCAAGGAGAAATCAATGAACGCAACAGATCGAATCGTCGTGGTTAACGGAACCCGAACCCCGTTCACACGTGCCCGGACAGTTTTTAAGAAATTGCCCGCCTCGACTCTGGGCGGCGCGGTTCTCCGCGAAACAGTTACCCGAAGCGAAATCGATCCATCGCTCATTGACGAAGTCTACTTCGGGATCGTCAGTGCGCCAGCCGATGGACCGAATGTCTCTCGCGAAGCCCTGTTCGACGCCGGTCTGCCCTCAATCATCCCCTGCACTACCCTGAACCGATACTGCGCATCCGCGGCCGAAGCCGCGGCGGGAATTGCGGCTAAAATTCTGGCAGGTCAGATCGAGATCGGGATCGCCGGCGGGGTCGAGTCGATCAGCTCGATTCGAGCGCTATTCAGTCAGGATGCGACGGATTTTTTCCAGGATTTCGGGAAAGCCAAAACTCCCGCTCAGAAACTGAGCCATTTCAGCAAATTCAAACCAGCTCTCATGATGCCGCATGCACCCGGGATCAACGAGCCCACGACGGGGCTGTCGATGGGACAGTCCGGCGATTTGATGGCCCGCCAGTTCAAAGTGAGCAGGGAAGAACAGGACCGCTATGCCGTGGACAGCCACCGCAAGGCCCATGAGGCATGGGAGCGTGGTTTTTACAAAACTCACGTGATTCCTGTCGGTACCCCCGACGGGAAAGTGGTCGACAAGGACACGGATATCCGTTCCGATACTTCAGTTGAAAAATTGGCCTCCTTGAGACCGGTCTTCTACAAAGACGGCACGATCACGGCGGGCAACGCGAGCCCGCTCACCGATGGCGCCGCCGCAATTCTCCTCATGCGGGAATCAAAGGCGCGCGAACTCGGATTAAAGCCCCTCGGTGCGATCCGAAGCGTGGCAGCATCAGCCGTCGATATTTTAAAGGAACCTCTTTTGATCGGCCCTGCGTTCGCGATACCGCGTGTTTTGAAAAAAGCGGGCATCACCTGGAACGACCTCGATCTCATAGAAATGCACGAAGCCTTCGCA
>DATDSK010000282.1:0-10923 GCA_035291325.1 Bdellovibrionota bacterium
GGGGGTGGCCCATGTTTTCGGTTCGGTAGACTGGGAAACACGCAGGCTCCCGCCGGGAATGCATGAACGCCAGATTTTGCATACCTATTACCCCGGCCGGAGCGGTGACGTGGTGGCGATTCCCAGACCCTATTTCATGCCGGAAGACGAGGGGCCCGTCGTGCACCTGACCGGTTACACCTATGACCGGACGGTTCCGATTATCCTGGCTGGCGCTCTGTTTCGTCCCGGGATTTACGCGAATCGCGCGGAAGTGATCGATATCGCGCCGACGCTTTCGTTCGTGAGCAACGTACTTCCGCCGAGTTTGTCCGAGGGAAGGGTTCTTTCGGAGGCTCTGCTGTTGAACAAGTGAAGCGCGGGTCTGGTAGTCAAAGGCTTCCTGTCTGTGGTACCCTTGGGCTTATGGACTGCCCTCGTTGCGAACGTCAGAAGCTGGATTCCGAAACTTATGAATCAGTAACCGTGGATCGTTGCCCGCGTTGTAACGGTTTGTGGATTGATCAGGACGAGCTGGGAACGATCCTGAACAGCCGCGAAAAGAAATTTTCGAAGGAACTCATTTCGGAAGCCATTTCGAAAGCCGCTCCCGGAATATCCGAGGCGGAGTCCCAAACAGTGTCGAGTCCGGTTCGACTCCCGAAGTGTCCGCGATGTGAGCATTCGCTGCGCCTGCTGAACTACAACTACAGTTCGGGGATTATCGTGGACACCTGTTCTGAAGGGCACGGTATCTGGTTTGATCGTGCCGAATTGGAAAAGCTCCAGGCTCATTGGGAGCATTGGGAGAAGCAGAAGGCGCAACACGGTTCCGATTGGGCGAAAGATGCGGCGGCGGCCGGTACTGTCGCGCGTCCGGCGAAGAGTCCGGTTGGCCCTATCGCGAGCTGGCTCGAACGAATGATTTCGGGTTCTTAAGGCTATTCTCCGGCCGCAGCGGCCTTTGCCTTCGAGGTCGCTTGTTCCGAAACGCCCGTCGTGGTTGCCTTCTTGCTCTTCCTCGTGGTTGCCTTCCGCTGGTTCAGTCGTGCCTTCTGTTCGGCGATCTCGTTCTTGAGTTTCTCCACCACGTTCATGGTGTCCAGAGATTTCTGGACGGCTGAACCGCGTCCGTCCGAAAGCGGGTCAGGACTGAGTCCGAGCACGCGCTTGCCGCCTTGGTAACTGACTTCGTGGATCAGTGAATTTTTGAGGAGTTCCGGCCTGAAAAACAAGTAGACGCGAGCGGCTTTTCCTTCTTCGATCGTTTTGGTGAAATTCGCCGCGATCTCTTCCGAGAGAATTTTCTGTCCCTTGTGGAGAGGGAAGCTTGTGCCGTTTGCCTCGAGACTGACCGCGTAAAGGGTGGGGAAAAGGAACCCTCCCGTAACCGTTTCCTGTTTGATCCTGGCTGATCTCGGGTCGATCCTGACATCCGCCAAAGCTGAGAACGTCATGCAGAAAACGAAAATTGCAAAAACGTATTTCATCTTATTCCGCTCCCAGCGCAGTTTTGTATCAGCGACAAAAATGACTATTGGTATATTTTAAGGGCGAGTGACAATGAGCGTCAACCAGATTCGGCCCTTTGAACGAGTGGACCGTGTCTCGTCCGACCTATGTGACACTAGAGCCGCCTGAACGTCAGCCACTTCCGCCCCGCCGCCTTTGCCTGAAAGCGACTGAGGTCTCGCGCGACCTGATAGAGAAGGTGCAATCGGATGATTCGCTTTTTTCGGGCGGTCACTTGCGCGGCCTTCCAGCCCCGCGCTCCCGCAGTCTCGGCGATGTGGTCGTAAAACGCGATCTCTTCGTCAAACCTAAGCAGGTTTTCGTTGTACCGGCTGGTTGCGCTCGCCGGGTGGCGGCGATAGGCGTAGGCGACCTCACTCAAGCCGGCCAGCGATTTTCCGGAGAGGAGAAGTCGAGTCGTGAAATCAAGATCAAGAACCATCCGCCATTTCACGTCAAAGCGTTCCTGCCCGATGACCCTTTTGTTGTAGCAAAGCGTCGGGCACATGATGAAGTTGCCTTTCAATAAACGCGAAAGCCCGGATTCGCTTGCCAGCAAAAGCTTTTCGGGGCGGATGAGTCCTTTATACCAGTCCGCGAAAGAGAAGGTTTCATTTCCGTCTTCATCAATGATCCTGGTCTGACAAAACAGGGCGGCAGCTTCGGGGAATTGGCCGATCGCACGCGACATGACGTCGAGATAATTGGGAAGAAGCTCGTCATCGGAATGGAGGATGGTAACCCAGTCGGTTTCGGCGAGTTCAAGGCAGTCATTCCATGTGGCGGCCATTCCGAGGTTTTCGCGATGAGCGATGTACTTGATCCGGTCGCCGAGGCCGGGAAACTGGAAACGAATCCATTCCGCCAGTCCCGCGCGGTCCGGGTCAGCCGCGCCGGCCTCGCCCATCGCGCCCCTCGAGTGCCCTGAATCATCTACCAAAAGGAGCTTCCAATCCGTACGGGTTTGCCGGAGTACGCTGCGAAGGCAGGCTTCGAGCATCGGACGGTTGCTGTAAAACGGAATCGCGAGAGTGATCACGGTCAATATTTAGCCCGGAAGCCAGGGAGTGGCAATCGCCATATCTCCCTTGCAGCCGGCCGCGGAAATGCCGTATCTTCCGGCTATGAGACCCAAGGTCGCTGTTGTTATCCCCGCGTTTCATGTCTCTCAAAAAATCGTGGAGGTCCTTTCGAAAGTGCCCTGGACCGCGGTCTCGAGGGTCTATGTCGTGGACGACGCGTGCCCCGAGGGGAGCGGCAAGGCCGCGCAAAACTTCGGTGATCCCCGGGTCGAAGTTCTTTTTAACGACAAGAACAGAGGTGTCGGCGGGGCTGCAAAGGCCGGGTTCCGGAAGGCGCTCGCGGATGGCGCGAACATCATCGTCAAGTGCGATGGTGACGGGCAGATGGACCCGGGATTGATCCCCGAGCTGATCGCACCCGTGTTGAACGGCACGGCGGATTACGCGAAAGGGAATCGTTTTTTCGAAATCCGATTCCTTGAACGAATGCCGATGATCCGTTTGATCGGTAACAGCGTCCTCAGTTTTCTCAGCAAGCTTTCGACGGGGTACTGGAACGTCATGGACCCGACGAACGGCTTCGTGGCCGTTCGATCGGCGGTGCTCGCGCGCTTGCCCTTCGAAAAGATCGATGATCGATATTTTTTTGAGACTGATCTGCTCTTCCGGTTGAATATCGCTCGTGCGGTCGTCGTCGATGTACCGATGGAATCGGTCTATGGTGACGAGATTTCGAATTTGCGGATCAGCCGCATTCTTTTTGAATTCGCCCTGAAGCATCTCCGCTGCTTTTTTAAACGGATCTTCTATTCCTATTTTCTCAGGGACTTCTCGATTGCTTCATTGGAGCTGGTTTTCGGGACGGGATTGTTCGTCTTCGGGCTCGGCTACGGCGCGTACTACTGGCACTATTATTCAGTGCTGGGCGCGCTCGCGCCCACCGGAACAGTGATGGTCGCGACCCTGCCGGTCTTGCTGGGGTTCCAGCTCGTGCTTTCGTTTCTCAACTACGACATTCGGAATGTTCCGACGCGTGTTCAAGGCGGTTTTTCAGGCACTCGAGATCAATAACCCGGGATTCGGCATCCTCGTAGGGGGTGCAGCCCTTGCAGCGTTCCGAAAATTTAAGAATTTCAGGTATCACCCCGGTCGCATAAGTGTTGTAAGGACGCCAGTCGTAGAGATAGCGGCGGCGAGTTTGAACGAGATATGAAAGTGCCTGATCGATCTGGCCGATCTGCCTGAGTTTTTCGACAAGCGGGGCGTCGTAGCTGTACTCGACAAGCCCGAGATAAGCACCGTAATAAATCTCGTTATCGCCCAAGGCGATCGTACGATTTTCGCGGTTCGAGTGAGTCCTGATCCAATGTTTTGCCTTGCCGCCTGTCAAGCCGAGGGTCGCGAGCGGCGTGGGCGGGAACCTTTGCGAGTTGAGCTGCAGAAACGTGAAGAGCGGAAGATCACAGGTGATCACGAGGGCCAAGCCGGCCACCCAGTGCATGGCTGAAACCAGGAGCGGCCTTCGCAATTTCGACATCAAGCTGGAGAGTGCCACGATGCCGGCGGCCGCGAGCAGAATGAGAGTCGGGCCTTGATACCGGATCTCCGTTACCTGACGGAATTTGAAGGTAAAAAGCGCCGCGGAGATCCAGCCGCCCAGCGTGAAAAAGAAGAGCGGCGTTCTTGAGAACAGGCGGAGCGGGAGCACAAACCCGAGCAGCGAGACCGGCAGAGGCCACCACGATGAGAGCAATTCCCCGAAGTACCCGCGGAGGCTTTGGGCGTTCAAGTGCACCTGGGCGGCATCGATTCCAGAGAGGCTCACCTGATGAAAGGAGGAGATCGGAACGGTGGTCCCGAAAATATTCTGCAGGAACGGGAAGAACGGGTTTCCCGTGTAGTGGATATTTCGCAGTGCGATCCAGGAAACGCCGCAAAGCAGCCCCAGGAGAATGAAGGCGGAAGGCCTGGCCATGGCCCCGAATCCACGCCGGAGGTACCGGAGGATCCAGGCGGCACCCTGGCCGGCGACGAAGATGACGTACGGGATTTTTGCCATCAATCCAGCGCCCATGAGCAGTCCCGTCGAAAGGAAGCTGCGCACCGGCGAAATCTTCGGGTCTCGGAGGAGCGGCAGGAGGGCTGCGATCAGCCAGAACGAGGCGCCGAGATCGTTTTTGGCGAGATTGCCGTAGCCACGAAGGACGGGAACGGAGGTGGCGGCAAGCGCCGCCATCAGAGCCAGTGCGCGGCCGAACTTTCGTTCGGGATTAAAAGTAAGAGCGTAGACCGTTACGAGCAGCCCCCCATAGGCCATGAACGAGGTGATCCACTGCGCGAATCTCTGGGTAGCATCAAGGGCTGAGCCGGGGGCTTTTGCCAGGAGCAGGTTGCCCCATTGATAAAGAGCTTCCCAGGATGCGGCGTAGAAGAAGGTGTAATTCTCGCGCAATGACCCGAGAGTTCCATTATCAAACCAGTGTCGCGGCCCGGTCAGATAGCAGATGTAAGGATCTCCGTGAGAATGGATTTGCGCGGATTGGATGACTCGCGCGATGAACGTCAGTCCGATCATGAGCGCGAGAAAGCGGAACAGCCATTTTTCACTTTGGGTCTCGGGGGCTTCAACGATCGCGGCCGAAGAGATCTGGTGTTGCCGTAAAAAAGTGAGAAAGGCGATTCCGATGAGCACCCAGAAAATTCCGAGAGGTTTAAGCTGAGCGCCCATTCCCAAGGTCACCGCCATCATGTAGATCGAGGCCGAGCCCCAAACCGAGCCGAGCGCGATCCAGCCCGCCGTTTGTGACGCGCGAGAATGATCAGGCCACTTCAGAAGCGAACTCCAAAAACGGCCCCAGCCGAGGCAGCCGATAGCCCAGAAGAGGAAAATGAGGAAGGAACCGAGAACCGAACTCCAGGCGAAGTCGATATCCGGCGTTCGCGAGGGGGAATAGAGCGTGAACCCGAGAAATCCGGGAAGTACCGCGAACGCGAAAGCCCTGAATCCTGACTTCATGGCAGGCTCCGTTCCACGAGAACCCAGCGCTTCGAGGGGCTCTCTGAGCGGGTAAGGGCGTTTCGCGAGAGAAGCGCCTTTTCAAAGTGGGATTGACATGGCTGATTGCGGTCGAGCAGAATCAACCGCGCGTTCAGAGCCGATTGGCCCTCGAGCCGGGACGTGTCCCGGGTCATCGACTGGAAAAGGCGCCACGGATCATCACAGTTTTCGGGAAATCCCAGGATGCGGATCTCCGGGCAATGCGACGCAAGTCCCAAAACGAGAGGGCTCGCGGCGAGTGACTCGGACGGGGTGCAGGGCAGCTTTTCGATGTACCGGATGTCGGCGATCGCTTGTGAACTCGGGAAATTGCTGAAAACGTGGAACATCGGCCAGCGACCCGAGAAGCCGATCGCCAAGGCGATTCCCACAATGAGAGCGGACACGCCCCTTACCTGGAGAGTGCTTGCCTTGCGGAGTCCGAGAAGAGCTGCCCAGAGTAAAAACGGCAAAAATGCCAAATCGTAATGGTAGTTCATCGAGATCTGAAACCGGTTTCCGAAAATCAAATTCATCGAAATCCCGAAAGCCGCGGCGAAAAGCCAGGGCCAGGCTCTCCACGAAAAAAACAAACCCGGCGCAAGGAGAAGGACGATGTATTTGATGGCCGGGAAGTTCGTGACTTTGTCCAGGATCAATTCAGCAAGGGCCAGGGGATGCGTCAGGAGGTGAAGGATGATCGTGCCCGGTGTGGTCCCGTAACGCGGGAGTCGTAAGCTGATGTTGCTCGCGTCGGTAAGCCCTTCGTGCAGCTTTGGCGTGATCAGGCCGAACAGGCAAGCGGTCCAGATCAGGACCAATGCAGCTGTCGTAAGGGCCAGGCGGCGTCTTTCCGTTCGGGAAAACCCGAGGTCCCGATCCAAAAGAATCGGGACGATCAATCCCAATGCGACCATTCCGAGATGTTCTTTGCTGAGAAGATAGGCGCTCAGGCTCAGCAAGTACAAAAGCCATCGTTTCTCGGAAAGAAAAACAAGGGCACCGCAAAGAAACGAGAAGGCGAGGACATCTTCGCGAAAGTCCCAGATCGCGCCGTTTCTCAGGGACCGATTCGCCAGAACGAGAATGCCCGCGATAAACCAGAGCGAACGATTCGCCTTGATTGGTCCGGACGAGATCAGGAAATAGGTCCCGAGCGCAAGAATCACGCATTGAAGAAGATAAATGACGATATGAGAATGCAGCCAGGAACTGACGGGAGCGAGGAGTAATAAGGCGGGGCTGAAGTGGTCGACGAGGTAGGACCGTTTCGGTGAAAGATCGGCCTGAAGTATTGTTCCGTCCGAAAACGGATAGAAGACCGCCTGGTGAAGAAAACCCATGTCAAAAAGATGCGTGTCATAGGAATAGTGTCGCGCGACATGCGCGAGGAACGCCGCACCGAAAATGATAAAGAGCCAGGCGATCAGCCTCCGCCGTGAGCGCGTCGCGTCTTTCGCCGCATTCAGGAGCGCACAGAGATCTTGGTGGAAGCGGTTCCAGTCTGAAGGGAAAAGTTTTCGCGTGATTGCGAGGAGAATCAGAAAAAGGAGAAAAAATGGTTCGAGGCTTCCGATCTCGATTTTGCCAAGGCGCGTCCGGAGATAAGTGCCGCCGAAAAGAAGCAGGGCGGCGAGAAATCCGGAATAGAAACGCAAAAAGAGATGCATCATTTTTGATTACCGAGTGCGTCGAAAAATGCCAACGAGAAAATCCCGCATCTTGTGTTAAAGCTGTGTGCGGTCGAAGACGAGGGCTTGTCTTGGAAAAATTCAGCTATCTCCAAAGCGCCACTCCCGAATATCTGGAAGAACTCCAGACGCTCTATAATACCGATCCGGAGGCCCTCGATGCGAGCTGGCGTTATTTCTTTGACGGCTTTGAGCTGGCGCGTTCAATTGAATCCACTCAGGCCGCGCGCGGCCCGCAGCCAAGCCGTCCTCTGAAGGTCGCGGAGGCGCCAAGCGAGGCAGCGCTCTCCGATGAGGCGAAAGTCATTGGCTTAATTGCCGCATACCGCGAAAAGGGAATCCTTCTCGCGCGACTGGATCCCTTGCCTTTGAATGAATCGTCGGTTGATTCCGCAGCCGAGTCCGCAGCCGAGTCTGGTGACCCGCTGGCGCTTTCCAACTTTGGGCTTTCAGATGACGAGCTCGACCGTACGTTCAGTGCGGGAAATCTGGTCGGACTCGGTCAAGCCTCCCTTCGCGAGATTGTCAGCCTGCTTCGGGACACCTACTGCCGCACGATCGGCGTGGAATTCATGCATGTCCCGGATTCCGCGGAACGGGAATGGCTCCAGAGTCGAATGGAAAGCTCCAGGAACCGCGAGGCTCTTTCTCCGGAACTGAAACGTTGGGTACTGAAACGGCTGACCGAGGCTGAAGGGTTCGAGCGTTTTCTGCATTCCCGGTACGTGGCACAGAAGAGATTCTCGCTCGAAGGGTCCGAATCGGTCCTGACGGCGCTGGATTGCATGATAGAGACCGGGGCGGGGCTCGGCGCGAGGGAATTCGTCATCGGAATGGCTCATCGCGGCCGGCTGAACGTGCTCACGAACGTGTTCAATAAGTACCCCGAATATATTTTCACCGAGTTCGAAGGCAATTACGCGATCGAAGCCACTGCCGGTGAAGGCGACGTGAAATATCATCTCGGATATTCAGCGGAGATCACTTCAAGAGCGGGACAGAAGCTGCATTTGTCGATGGCCTCGAACCCGAGCCATCTGGAACACGTTAATCCGGTCATCGCGGGGATCGCCCGCGCGAAGCAGGATCGTCTCGGAGATCGTGAGCGAGCCATGGTGATCCCGATCACGATTCATGGTGACGCGGCGTTCGCCGGTCAAGGCGTCGTATACGAAACGCTCAGCTCGTCTCAGGTGGACGGCTACAGAACGGGTGGTACCCTCCGGCTGATCATTAATAATCAGATCGGCTTCACGGCGGAGCCCGCCGAAACGCGCTCGACCCGGTACGTGACGGATGGCGCGAAAATGCTCGGCGTTCCCATTTTTCATGTCAACGGAGATGATCCGGAGGCGGTCTGGTCCGTCACGCGGCTCTGCGTGGAGTATCGCCAGCGCTTCAAAAAAGACGCGATCATCGACCTGTTTTGCTATCGCAAGCACGGCCATAATGAAGGCGATGAGCCCTCCTTTACACAGCCTGTCCTTTATCGGCGGATCAAGTCTCATCCTTCGGTTCGCGAGCGGTATTCCCGCGTTCTTACGGCCGAAGGGACCGTTTCTGACGAACAAGTCCGCGCGATGGAAGCTGAGATCTCCGAGCGTTTTTCTGAAGCTCAGCGCAAAGCGAAGGCCGAGGCGCCGCACCCCGGAGCTTCAGCTTTCGGCGGAAACTGGAAAGGATTCAGGTTCGCGACTCATTTGGATCTGTTCAAAGCGGTTAAAACCGGTGTTCCTTCCGGCGTTTTGCGGGAGATTGCCGAAAGGCTGAACCGGGTTCCTGACGGCTTCCGCCTTCATCCCAAACTTGCACGGTTTTTCGAAGGGCGCCTTCGGGCCGTACGGGACGGGAAGTATATCGATTGGGGAAATGCTGAAGCACTCGCGTACGCGAGTCTGGTTCACGAAGGCACGCCTGTGAGGCTTTCGGGGCAGGATACCCAGCGAGGCACGTTCACGCATCGTCATGCCGTTCTGAAAGACCATGAAACGGGCGCGCCGTATATTCCACATGAGCACGTGCGCGAAGGCCAAGCCCGGTTCGAAGTCTACAACAGCATTCTTTCCGAAAACGGCGTTCTCGGCTTCGAGTTCGGCTACTCCCTCGCGGACCCTCGTGTCTTGGTGGTCTGGGAAGCGCAATTCGGCGATTTCAGTAACAGTGCTCAGCCGATCATCGATCAATTCATTTCATCCGGCGAATCTAAGTGGAGGCGTTCGAGCGGGCTGGTGATGTTGCTTCCGCATGGCTATGAGGGACAAGGCCCAGAGCATTCGAGCGGGCGGATCGAGAGATTTCTTCAGCTCGCGGCCAAGGACAATTTAATCGTATGCAACCTGAGCACGCCGGCTCAGTTTTTTCACCTCATCCGGCGTCAGATGCTGTGGGATTTCAGAAAACCCCTCATCGTGATGTCGCCGAAAAGCCTGCTCAGACACCCGCGAGTGCTGACGACGCTGGAGGAACTGAGTGAAGGATCTTTCTCAGAGGTGTTGGACGATTCGGGTGATCAGGAGAATGTCAGAACCGTTCTGCTCTGCTCGGGAAAAGTTTATTACGACCTCCTCATTGAGCGGGAGGCCGGTTCCCGCACGGACCTTGGCATCACCCGGATCGAGCAACTTTACCCCTGGCCGGAAGGTAAACTGGCCGAGGTTCTCGCGCGGTACCCGAAAGCGAGAATCGTCTGGGTTCAGGAAGAGCCTCGCAATATGGGCGCGTGGCCTTATGTT
Source organism: Bdellovibrionota bacterium (assembly GCA_035291325.1). GTDB lineage: Bacteria > Bdellovibrionota > UBA1018 > UBA1018 > UBA1018 > XYD1-FULL-55-31. The sequence continues at coordinate 9,974 of DATDSK010000282.1, forward strand.
TTCGCCCTTTGGTCCGGAGGAAGCGACGACTTCGGAAAGCGCGTTGGGAACAGGCCGATTGCCTACATCGGTCGCGAAGCCGGAGCCGCTCCGGCGGTGGGTTCCGCGAAGCAGCACGACATTGAACAGAAAAGGCTGATCGCGGAGGCCTTCAACCGGCAAATGAACGAGGATCAGCGCACATGAAGCACGAAGTTCTAGCGCCGCACGTTGGCGAATCGATCACCGAAGTGACTTTGTTGAAATGGACCAAGCAATCCGGACAGGTCGTTCGCGCCGGGGAGCCTCTTCTGGAAATCGAATCGGACAAGGCCACCGTCGAGATCGTCGCCGAGGTTTCTGGCGCTTTGACGATCCAGAAGAGCGAGGGAGAGCGTGTCCGCGTTGGCGAGGTGATCGGAGCGATCGATGATTCCGTTCAGGCCGCACCGGAGGCTCCGGCGCAGGAGCCGCGTCGTCCTGTTGCGGTCGCTGCCGGGCCAGCCGTGCGGAAGGTGGCTGAAGAGAGCGGTATTGATCTCGCGCAGGTTGCCGGAACCGGAAAAGCGGGCCGGGTCACGAAAGGGGATTTGCTGAAAGTAGCGCGCCTGCCTCCCGACCTTCGGGCGGTTTCCGCGGGAAAAGCCGAGTCCTTTGCCTCGACCCCGGGTCGGGAAGGGGAGCGGCGCGTCCCGATGTCCCCTTTGCGGATGCGAATCGCGGAGCGTCTTCTGCAGGCACAACATTCCGCGGCGATCCTGACCACGTTCAACGAGGCGGACATGGGTGCGATCATGGCGCTCCGAAAACAGCATAAGGAAGCCTTTCGGGCGAAGTACGGTGTCTCCCTCGGGTTCATGTCGTTCTTCACCCGAGCCTCCGTCGAGGCGCTCAAGGCGGTGCCGGAAGTCAATGCCTCGATCGACGGGTCCGAAATCGTCTATCATGATTATTACTCCATCGGGATTGCC
>DATDSK010000283.1:0-11589 GCA_035291325.1 Bdellovibrionota bacterium
GAATGGCCGTCACACGATTTTCGGTGAAGTCACTCAAGGTATGGATGTGGTTGATAAAATCGTAAATGCCTCGAAGGGTCCGAACGATCGACCTGTTGATCCGGTCAAGATTACTCAGATCACAATTAAGTAGAATAACGGTCTTTCGGGGTTGAATTACCGGACGGGTATTCGTACACTGCTATCGCATTGAGGTGCCGACTCATAACGCCCACTCAGCTGGCCGTAGACGAGAGTCTCTGCCAGGAAAAAGGACGCTCATGACGAAATCCAAGGCCGGCCGTTTTTTCTTGAAATCCCTGTCCATCGTTTTGTTTCTTTTTGCCGCGAACGGCTTCAGTTTATCCGTAGTCCTCGCGCAAAGTGATCTGAAGTGTCTGGCGAATGACCACGGCGTCTTGCCCTTCATGAATGAAGAGGTGATCCGTTGGAAGCGTGAAACGCAGAACCAATATCAGGATCGCGCTTTCGTGCAGGGTCGAATCGTAAAGCTGATCAAGTCGCGCAAGACTCATGACCACCTGAAGATTCAGATCGGCAGGGACGGCTCGAAGGATACGATCGAAATCGTCTACAACAAGGCATTCGGCAAATTACCCAAAATCAGGTCGGGGATGTCGATTGAGGCTTGCGGTGATTATATCACTGCCCGTGAAAAGGCCGGCAATTACCCGCCGTCTCCCGAAGGCGCCATCATTCATTGGGTGCATATCAATACGGATGGTCATGGCCAGCTGATCGAAAGAGAGCGGCACGAAGACGGGTTTCTTCGGATTGATGGTGTCGTTTATGGAAACCGTCCCGGTACCCGCGACTGAAATATCACGTTTAAAAATATCGAGTTCACTTGTATGCGATTACGCGTTGAGAGCGGTCGCGAACCCTTCCTCTCTCGTTTTACTCCTGCACGGGTATTTGCAAAGCGGTCCCTATCTTTTTAAAAAGCTTGAGCCGCTGATTCCTGCGTCCGCGATCGTTCTGGCTCCGAACGCGCCGTTCCCTGTTCCCGTGAAGTTGAAGGGAAAACCCGGCGACATTCCGAAAGGCACGGAGAGCGGCTTCCGGCTGGGATTTTCGTGGTACTTTTACGACCCTTCGCCTTCGCCTTCGAAAGACGATTACTACATCGATATGGAAAGCTCGGTGGAATATCTCAAGGCTCTCGTGCGGGCGTTGGGCTACCAGGAGTTGCCAAAAATACTGGTCGGCTATTCGCAGGGCGGGTATCTCGCCCCGTTTGCGGGACAGGCGTTCCGGAGGGTCACACGGGTACTCGGTATCTCATGTCAGTTCCTGGATGAGGAAATCCGTGGAACAATTCCATTCCGGATGGACGCGATCCATGGTTCGAGTGATGACTGGGTCGATGCGGAGGCCTCCGAGCGCTCGCATCGTGCTCTTGTGAACAGGGGAGTGGAAGGCAAGTTCATCCTCTTGAGGAATTCGGGACACAGGATCACGTCCGAAATGGCGGAAGCGATCAGGGAACAGTTGCACGAAATTTGATCTCGTGCGCCGGTTGAGCGTTAGTCATCGAGAGTGCTCATGTCCTGATAAAGACAGTTCGCCCGGCCCTGATCGTTGGTGTTGAGGACTCGCTTCTGTTCGCCCAGTCCCGAAGAGTCAAAGCCGAAAACGGGGTACATGAGTGCGCTCAAATAATCGGGATTGATGCTCGGGTGAGTGCAATTCGGTGTGCCTGCCTTGCTTGTCATCTCGCAACTGTGATTCAAACCCATCATGTGCCCGAATTCGTGCAATACGATCGTCTGCAGATCCGGCAGTTTTCGTCCGGATACGAAAAAATATTGATAGTTCAGCTCGGTGATGGCGATCGACATGTAAGGCAGAGGTGTCGCGGGCATTTTGCAGAAAGTCGTCAGCGCGATCGCGTCACTGAGATTCGAATAGGGCCATCTGGATTGCTTGTAGATCACCACGGCTCCCGTGAACTGGCCGTACTTCAGGAGCCCCATGGAGCAAAGTTCAGAGGGTTTCGAAGCACTGGATTGCCTCGGATTCGCGGGATCTCCGTAATCGATGGCGCTCAAGCCGAGACTCTGGGCATAGAAATCGTTCCAGGTGTTGGCTGCTTCGATCATGTCATTGAGCTCGCTTGCATCAAATTGACCCTGCTGAAATGCGATGGGGACAGCGACTTTTTTCCAGCGTGCGGAGAGGGTGCCTGTCTGATCTTCAGGAAGGACGCACTGTTTGAGATAGTGTTTGGTCGATTCCCTGGGGGCGCACCCCGTGAGTGCGCTCGATAACGCGAGTGCCACGAAGCACAACAAGAGGTGCTCACCGAAAGCGCAAATCGCGGTTTTTGTCGAGCCTGACAAGGTCACAAGTTCCCCCTAAGCGCTTAAAAAGAAGAGACTTTCCAGAACCCCCTCGCGAAAATCTCTCTTTTAAAACCTGACCTTATCAGTATACTATTTTTTCAAGTTATTGCAAGCTTTTGGATCGAAAGCTCATTTTGTTCCCGGGACCTCCCGGAATTGTCCTCGAGGCGCCTCCAGGCGCCTTCAGGATGCCCTGCTGATCAGTCCGGGACAGGCGGGCTCCGGCGGCTTTTAACCGATTCAGGACCACGGGGGATGGGTGTCCATAAGTGTTTCCAAACCCGGCAGAGATCCATGCTTCGGCTGGTCGTAGCGCTGAAAGGAGCTCGTCTGAAGTTGCTGATCGTGAGCCATGGTGGCTTACCTTCAGAATTAGCGGTGGCGTGACGCGCCGTGACATTTCTAATTTTCTGAACCATTGAACGATCTGCTGTTCATCGCGGGATCCGGCATCTCCTGTCGACAAATAGACTCCCCCATCTTTCAGCGGAATTGCCATCACGCTCATGGAGGAGTTTTTCCGTTTGGCTTTCGTTTTTCGTGCGCTGATTTGCAGTGTCTCGAAAGGAAAGCAGGAGCCGTTGAAATCAGTAACTCGAATTCCTGATTGGGAGAGGGCTTTTCGTAATCGAATTCCCCGAACTGATTCAAAATCGGATTTCGACATCGCGACACAACCAATTTTGAGCAGAGCCCTGATACGAAGTAGTCCTCCCGCATGATCTTCGTCCAGGTGCGTGAGCGCGACCCAGGAAAGTCGAGTGATTCCTCGCTTCAAAAAGAGCGTCATCCAGTTTGAGTCCGAGAGTGATCGCTCGGAGCCGCTGTCGACGAGCCCGACTGAGTCCCATCCGGTTTCGTCGGTGAAAGCCCCGATCACCAGCGCGGCGTCGGCTTCACCTACATCAAGTTGTTCAACGGATTTGGCGGCCTTCCGGTTCAGCTTCGACCCGGCTCTTTCGGCGAGATTGGGTGTCGGGGAAAGACTGAAGCGCAAAACAAAGCAGATCAGAATAAGGATGATCCTCATTCGAAATCCGCGAAGCGCGGGCAAGATGGTCAGCGCGGAAATGAATCCCGCCACCGGAATGGTCCAGAACGGAATAATCCATAAGCTGTCAATGGCGGCGACGAGCCTGAAAAAGAATGAAATCGCCAGGGTCCCGAACTGAGCCGCTAACGACAGCGCCGGATTGGCAATAACGCCCAGGTGGCAGGTGTGTCCCAGTGTCGAAATCAGCAATGCCGGATACAGAATCACACAAAACAGAGGCAGAGTGAGAACGCTGAGCAAGGGCGTTCCCAGGGCTACTCTGTTTTCAGCGAGGCCTTCGTAAATGGCCACGAATACCCAGGATCCAACCGCGAGTTTACAATGAACAAGAAATTGCGATTCTGATCTCTTCGAACCGGTTTCAAGGGTCATCAGCCCGCCTCCCACGGCCAATGCGTAAATCCAGCGCCCCGGGGCCCAGTCACGTCCGTCAAGACAACGGAATAGAAATGCGACGAGAAGATCCGCGCTCAGCGCGACGGCGAGGGGTGCCCATTTTCGCCATCGAAGACCGAGTATCTGCGCCGATTTTCTTGCCATTACGACAATCCACGGGCGGAGCATGCCGGGCCGCCCGCCGGACATGAGCCACGCGAGCAACCAGCAGGAGAAGGCCGCGGTACGACTGAGGGTCAGTCCTACGCCCAGCCAAAATCCCGGATTCGGAAGTCGTGGAAGCAAGAAGCGGCAAAAGATGGTTTTGAAACCCAAGTCGCACCAAGACGCCAGAGCGTAAAGGTGAATGCCGGTCGCGGTCAGCAAATGCACGAAGCCGAGCATTCGGAGCAGTCCTCCCGGGCCGTTACTCTGCTTTTCTGATAGAAGAAGATGTCGAAAAAGGCCGAGCGGGTCATGGGGAGTGAGGATCTCCGATGTGCGCTCGCGGGCTCTTTCGATCGTTTTCCAGATTGGAACCCAAACCGGTACCCACGCCGAAACGGATCGGCCGGGACCTTCTGAGGCTTTGCTGTTATTCGCCAAGCGATCGACTCTTAACCTTGTGATAACGGGTTTTCGGGGGACCGGTTCGTTATGCGCGGTTCCGCCGTCATGGCTGTTCGAGCCGTGATTGTTCGAGTATGCAAAATATTTGAATCGGCCCGAGGCGGGACAGATCAGCTCGGCGGCCGGACTTCTCAACCAGCTGATCCAGAGATCTCTAGAAAGACAAACCCGGGAATTTTTCGAGGAATTCCATTCAACCCAGCATGAAGCCGTGCCGCGTCTTTCGGCAAGACTTCCAAGGCATTCGGGTTCGAGAGTGGGACGTGGGACTTGAGCAGGCGATCCATAAGCCGTGGTTGAAAAGAGGAGCGCGAATCCCAAGAACATGGTCTTTACGGGGTTTTTAAATCCCTCAATTTGAGGCAAGATGGGCAGATGATCCGGCAATTTCTTTTGGCCACGTTCGGGGCTGATCCCAGGGTGCTCACGACAGTTTTGGAAATAGCCCTGGTCGCGATGATTGTCGGCATCGTGTGGATTCTGAGGCGTCCCAGAGAGGCCGAGTCGAGTTTCAAGTTTCGCGAAGCCGATCGGCTCAAACCAGCCCAGGAGCGTTCCTCGAAAACTCCGGATCTCCTTGCGCATGCTCAAATGAAGCGACCGCCCCGCCCGCTCCGACTCGAGGGGATTCGAATTGATGGAAAACCTCACGAAGTCCTTGGCGTCGCGGCCACGGCCAGCCCGGCCGAAATTCAGCGTGCTTATCGGGATTTGATGAAGCGGTACCATCCGGATCGGATTGGCGCGCCCGGTTCGAGGGAATGGCACGATTCTCAGAAGATTGCCGAGGCTATTAATCATGCAAAAGAAGTCTTGTTGAAAAACAAGGGTTAGCGGGCTTCGTTCTGATTTGCTGTCAAAAGAGGCCGAGTCGCTCAGGCCGGTAACACGCCGCCTCGAGCCATTGCGCGCTGGACGGTTCCGGAATCTCGTCCCAACACGCTAACGAGAGGGCGACGCGGAGAATCTTGTGTCGGCAACGGAAGTTCTCGAGCCGTAATGATTCGAGCTGATGAGCCCAGGTCGGGTGATCCTGGAGTAATCGTTCCAGCTCGGCGGGCGCGAGCAATCCGGGAACATTTCCCAGTCGCGACATCGCTCGATCCCGCGTCCGCGCCGTCTTCTCGGAAAGAAAATCAAATCGCTGTTTCGCGACTGTCATTTTGGCTGTCATTTTGGCCGTCATTTTGGCCGTCATTTTGGAATGATGTTCGGCCTTTGATTTTGATTTCCGGAGTTTTTGCCGGAGCTTTTGAGTGACGACGAGCGAGACCAGATCGATGCGGTCCAGAACGGGACCGGAGATTCGCGCCAGATAATGATCCCGGGCTGCTTTGCCACATTTGCAGCGAGGTGGCCGCCTTCCGCTCGTTCGATATTCCTGCGGAATAGGGAAGCGGGACGGCCAGCCTCCGCAGGGGCACAGGTTTCCGTTCGCGGCGAAGTTGAAGCGGGCGGGAACCTGCATGGATCCGCTCGCTCTTGTAAGCGTCACCACGCCCTTCTCGAGAGGCTCGCGGAGAACTTCGCGGCTGTCGCGCGGCCATTCCGGAAACTCGTCGGCAATCAGAAGGCCGCCGTGCGCCAGGGAGAATTCACCTGGCCGCACAAAAAGCGAAGTCGCCGCCCCGATCAGAGCCGCTGGGCGAACTTGAGCGCCAATTCGACGTACCGGCAGCAGCGGACTTGAATCACTGGACTGCGAAATGCCCTGAGCGAGTTCCCTTACGAGGGCGTTTTCGATGAGAGTTCTGGCCGAGAGCGCGGGTTGTAACCGGATGAGCCATTCGAGCGCATGGGATTTTCCGGTCCCGCGAGGCCCCAGCAGGAGAATGTGATGTGAGCCGGATGCTGCGATCCCGATCGTCCGTTCGAGGGAGGGAGGGAGCGCCAGAAGATCTTCGTCGATCGACGGAGAATATTTCGCAGCGGGAACGGCGGGGGCCGAACCGACTTTCTGAGATTTCTCCGTATTGGAATCACGAATCACGTCCCAGGCTTCGCATAATGTGGAAATTGGAATAATAAGTGGCGGGCTGAAGTCGAAGGTCTGGCTCCTGCTCATCCAATCCAGGGCTTCGACTGCACATGAGAATTCTTCTTGGGCGACCAAGATGATCCGTGCTTGTGCCGCCCAACTTGCGTACAGGGCGCGTGTGAGCTGCCCAGCCGGCTTCACGCGGCCGTCCAGGCCGAGTTCACCCCAGGCAACGACAAAGTCGACGGGGTGCTCGTGTTCGCGGCGCGATTTTGCCTGTTCGCTACGCGGTTTCGAATGAGCTTCGAGAATTGCCAAAGCCATGGCGAGATCGAGGCCGGTACCGCGCTTTCGAACACTCGCGGGGGAGAGATTCAGAACGACCCGTCGTTTCGGAAATTCGAATCCGCTTGTTTCGATTGCGGCGCGAATCCGTTCGCGTGCTTCGGCAACTTCCGGACATGGTAACCCGATGATCTGGAAATTGGGAATTTGAAGCGAACTCGCGACTTCTATGGATTGAAGAACGGGCCTGGGTTCGTGATTGAGGGGAGCTGCGAAACGCATGTGTCGCGCTCTGCATGGACAGGGCCGGTGTATCGGCTGAAAAACGGGGTAATTGAGCGATAAACCGGACTCGAGAAGACAAACCTGGACTGCGGCGGCAAGTATCGAGTCATTTTTCACTTTCGAAAGCATTGGCCAAGTCTTATTTAACTGTATGTAATATCAGAGGAAATTTTGGATTACGTAATAGTTGACCAATGTAGCCAAGTATTGTAACTCAACGTTCGGAGTGTGGCGCATGAAGTACGTGAGGTCCTGTTTGCTGAATATCTGGAATTACTCCTTGGCTCTGTTTCTTGGGCAGCTTGCCTCGTTTCTGATTGCGGGTCTTCTTCCGATTGGGCCTGTAACAGCTCAAGCCGAGCCCGCGCTCGGTTCGATCAGTGAACCTGCTCAGGTCGAGCCTGCCCAGGCGAACTGGCTGTCATTCGTTGAAGAGGCTGAGATGCTTGCCTCTCCGGATGCTTTGCTTGACGAGTGCGTCCGTTTCGCGCGTTTTAACGAAATGGCGCTCGGGATGACGAGCGAGACGTTGACGCAAGAACTCGCCGACCAGCCGCTGCTCAAGACCCTTGATCGTCTGTTCAAGCTTCGGCTGGTGCTTCGTACGAGGGCCGGTGAGTTCGCCTCGCAAAAAGACTCACGTTGCGTTGACGCGATCCGCACTACATTGAATGAAATTCGTCTCCTCGAGGATTTTATTGCCGTCGCGTACGCACGTCAGCAGGGTCTCAAACAGCCGGGAATACTTCGGGGAGAATCACCCTACCTTTTGGTAAACCCCATGTACCCTCCTGAAAAGGACGGAACCGTTCAACTGAAATCCGGTGATATTCTCCTGAGCCGAGGGAACCGGTTTATCAGCGCCATGATCGCGAAGATCACCGAGCCCGGAGGTCTCTTTAGCCATGCCGCGATCGTTTACGTCGATGAAAAAACAGGACAGGCCTACACCGTAGAGGCGCATATCGAAATTGGCGCGGTCGTTCGCCCGATCAGTGCTTACCTGAAACCCGGCAGTGCCCGGGTTATGGTATTTCGTCACAAAGATTCTAGACTCGCTCATCAAGCCGCACAGTACATGGCCGAACGCGTGGCGAATATCTCTAAAACTGGGGAAAACGTTCCGTACGATTTCGCCATGAAAAGTGAAGAGCACTCAGAACTCTTTTGTGCCGAAGTTCCGTCCGAAGCGTACGAGATCGCTTCAAAAGGGTCTGTTGTCATTCCGACATTCCGGAGCCGCATCGAGATGAAAAACGAGAACTATCTCCGTCGACTTGGCATTGCCGTCCGGGAAACTTTTTCCCCGATTGACATGGATATGCAGAGCGACTTCGATGTGGTGGCGGAATGGCGTGACCTCGAAAAAGTGCAGTCCACCTGGCTTTCGGATGTCATGATGTCGGAAATCTATCGCTGGATGGAAGAATATAACTATACCCTTCGTTCCACTCCGGGAATCACTGTTGCGAAGTGGTTTGCCTGGGGCATTCGTCGAACACCACTCCTGAAGGAACTGGTTCGTGAAAAGCTTCCCTCGAATATGAGCCGAAGCGTGATTGAGGTGGTCGGAATTCTCGACAAGCTCGAGAAGGTTCTCTTGCCGATTCTCTTGGCCGAAACCCAGAAGTCTCTGGAACGCGATGGCAGGCCTCTCACTCGGGTCGAGCTGAGCGGAATTCTGGAAAAGTTTCGAGTCGAGGATTTGGATCGTTATCTGGCGTACAGCGAGTTCAACTTCAAATACGGGAATAATCCGCCGAGCGAAGGTCTCCCGGTATTGGCGCCGCCACTTCCGAGGTTCCACGGGATCTTCAGGCCCGCGGAACTGCCGTGACGTTAATCCGGGGCAATCAGTTTTCTGGTTTTCAGAAGATCGATGGTCGCCTGGTTGGCATAGACGCTCGGTACGAAGTTCACGAACCCTGAAAGATACTTCATCAATGTATTCTCGCGAGCGACCAGGAGGGACGGTTTGCCGGATTTGGAAATGACCTTTATCGGGTCACGTTCCCGATAAAGACTGTCGCTGGAACGTTTCTTCGCGATGTGGCGCATGCCGCGGGCGAAAACAACATCCGTAGCCGGAATGTCAGCCAGGATCCACTCCTTGCCGGTCCCGTGCTTTTGGAGAACCGCCTCGAATTCGGCAAGAACCGCCCGGATTCTCGCTGTAAGGCGGCTCTTTTCCCGTTCATTGCCTTCTGACCGCAGAATCCGATGCGCAAAAAGAGGGTGTTCCACGGTTTTGGGAGCCCGTCGATAGAGCAGCATTTCCGTCAGTTCCGAAATCTTAGGATCCTGGACTAATTTCTTGAGGTGAACTTCCATGCAGCGATTCATGAAGTAAATGTCATTCCACCAGAAGAAGCGCTCGTCATGGTCATGCACCATCGCCAGTAAATCATGGAACTGATGGATCAGGTCCTGTTCCAGGAAGGCTTTTGCGACGTGAGTCGACATGATGTCGAATTTAGCTGATCCTTTGTTCTTGATGATTTGCGAATACCAGCTGAAGCGCGCGATCAGGTAGTCTTCGGCCGCGTGAATCGCATTTTCACTGACGCCGAAGGCGACCTGCCCCGCGCCGGCGTCATAGGTCTGAAGATTGGCGAGGATATAGTCGCGATCGAACTGTCCGTATTTGATGCCCGTAAAATGCGCGTCCCGCATCAGGTAATCCATACGGTCGGCATCGAGATCCGAATGCATGAGCTGGTTAGCGACAAGAAAGGGTGAATCCCCCTTGATGATTTTTGAAATGAGACGAACGTCGAAGCCGTACATCTCGAGGATCCGGGTCAGGCCACCTTCGTAATCGGTATTTTTGATGATGAACGAACCCAAATGCTCATGGGTATTAGGGAGATCTTTGGAAGAACGTCTCGCCCTCCTCTGATCGTTGCCATGACGGACATAAGCATTTTCGACGACGTGACTGAAAGGAAAACTTCCGATGTCGTGAAGGAGCGCCGAAACCCGAAGCGTCTTGTGGAAAACCGCTGCGCCGCTTTTTGAAGCTGGATCGAACAGTTCGCTTTCGGACACCGCGAGCCCGAGAGACCGAAGCATTTGATCCATCGAATGCATCACTCCGATCGCGTGCGCAAACCGGTTATGCTCGGCACCCGGAAAAATGTAATTTGAAAAACCAAGCTGTTTAATCCACCTCAGACGCTGAAAGAAAGGTGAATTGATGAGCTTTTCTTCCCATTCGGTGATCGGAATAAACCCGTACAGGACATCGTAGATGATCCGGGGTCGTGCGCGGGTCCGCTGGTTTTGAGGGGAAGCCAACGGGCTATCTCCTGGTTGTCTGTTCTCGCCTTTGTTCCGCAACCTGCTGCTTCACGCGTGAAGGGACGTCATTGAGGTCCTTAAGGAGTGCGAGGACTTCGTCCTGCGTCATCACCTTCGACTCGCGTTCGCCGTATTTGCGGACGGCGAATTGATTGGCTTGCATTTCCCGATCCCCGGCAACGAGCGCGAAGGGAATCTTGGCTGTTTGTGCCTCGCGTGTTTTGAAACCCATGGATTCATTTCGATCATCCAGTTCGACCCTGTATCCAAGTTCCTTGAGTTTCTCGGAAAACGAACGGCAGTACTCGCCATGATTGTCCTTGATCGGAATCAGGCGCGCCTGCACGGGGGCGAGCCAGAAGGGAAAGGCGCCGGCAACATGCTCGATTAAAATCCCCATGAACCGTTCGATGGACCCAAGAACTGCGCGATGGACCATGACGGGGCGCTGGGACGCGTTATCGCTGGTGATGTAATTCAGGTCGAACCGCTCCGGCATGTTGAAATCGAGCTGAACGGTTCCAAGCTGATGCTCACGTTTCAGCGCATCCCTGACGAGGAAGTCAATCTTCGGACCGTAAAACGCCCCGTCACCGGGGTTGACCTGGTATGGTCTCCCGATCGAATCCAGAACTGCTTTGAGCGCGGTTTCCGCCTGGTCCCAAAGGGCATCGGACCCCGCGCGTTTTTCCGGCCTGGTCGACAGAAAAATCTTGATATCCGTGAACCCGAAGATTTCATACGTCCTCAGGATCATGTCTATGACGCCTTTGACTTCGGTTCCGATCTGCTCGGGCGAGCAGAAGATATGCGCGTCATCCTGGCAGAAAGTCCGAACCCGTGTCAGGCCGGCCGTGACTCCCGATTTTTCATAGCGGTGGAGCCGTCCAAAATCGGCAAGCCGAAGTGGAAGGTTTCGGTACGAACGCTTTTGCGAAGCGAAGATGAAGGTCGCTGCCGGGCAATTCATTGGTTTGACCGCGTACTGACGTTCATCCACTTCGGTGAAGAACATGTTTTCCCGGTAGTTTTCGTAATGGCCGCTCCGGTGCCAAAGCGCGACATCCAAGATTTGGGGCGTGATCACTTCATCATACTGATAGGGACCGTAGAGATCCCGCATGAGCTGGACCAGGCGGTTATAAACGACCGTGCCCTTCGGGTGGAAGAAAGGACTCGCCGGAGCTTCGGGATGAAAGCTGAACAGGTCAAGTTCTTTGCCGAGTTTTCGATGGTCGCGCTTTTTCGCTTCCTCGAGCATGTGGAGGTAGTCGTCAAGTTCGGCTTTGCTCGCGAAGGCGGTTCCGTAAATGCGCTGAAGTTGCGGGTTCTTTTCA
>DATDSK010000284.1:0-8010 GCA_035291325.1 Bdellovibrionota bacterium
GCCTCATTCCCGCGATCAGTGAATGGGTCGCTTATGTGAAAAGCGTGGTCGAAACCGCCACCCTCCCTTACCGGATCTGGCGGTATTCGCAATATGACCAGAGCTATCACGCCAAAGCCGATTCCCACTATGACCCGGAAAGGACGAACGGAAACGAAGGCGATTCATTCGCCCCGCCGCAATCCGCCGCGGACGCACGGCAACTCCCGACGGTCCAGGATTATGCAGCCGAGGCCCGTCGCGAAAACTGGGCCCGCCAAATCGGCCTCGACCGCGTCGCCCTCATTCCCGATCACGGCGGATCGCCTCTGGTCGCCGTCATTGATTCCGGAATCGATTACAATCACCCTGCCATTCACGATGCCCTTTGGCAGAATCCCTCGCCCGTTTCGGATGCCAACGGTCGGGAGGACCGATACGGTTGGGACTTCATTTCGGGCGATGGCCGCCCGTTCGATGATTCATACCACGGCACCCAACTCGCAAGCGCGCTTCTCGCCGTCGCACCTCATGCCCGGATCATGCCGCTCAAGATATTCAACCCGTGGGGAATCACGAATTCAGCCGCCATTTACGGAGCCTTCACCTATGCGGTCGACCACGGGGCGAAACTGATTCTCTGCGGCTGGTCCACGCGCCGCTATTCCAAAGCCATGGAAATGGGAGTCGCCTACGCCCGGGATCACGGAGTTCTGGTCATCGCCGCGGCCGGCGACATCGCGGTTGATCTCAGGCGCCTTCCCGAATATCCGGCGAGTTTCGCCCGTAAATACGAAAACGTGATTACCGTGACCGCCGTCGACGAGGCGGATCAGCGCCTCGCGAAAGCGAACCGGGACCCCGCGACGGTATTCATCGCCGCACCTGGAAAAAACGTCCGCGTGGCCGAACCGCGCAATCGCGTGACCGAGGCGACTTCAACGGGGATAGCGTCTGCGATCGTCGCGGGCGCGGTCGCTCGTATGTTGCCCGATGATTCTGAAATCCAACTCCCCGCCCAGACCGTCAAAGACCTGCTCCGCGCACGAGCCGTGACGGTGCAGGGACTTCAGGGCGTGAGCCGTGACGGCGCGAGACTCATGATTTCGGAATAGCGACGCTCATCCCTCGTAACGGATTCGAAGAATTTCGAGCTCCTCTTCACCCCGCTGCGTTCTCAAATTGACCGTGTCTCCGACCTTCGCGTTCAAAAGCGCCTTCGCGATCGGCGAGATCCAGCTCACGTCCCCGTTGCGCACATCAGCCTCGTCGATTCCGACAATCCGGTAAGTCCGTTCTCGGTCTTCCTCGTCCCTGACGGTCACTCGCGCTCCGAAAAGCACGCGGTCGGCGCTCTGAGCCGAGGGATCCACAATCACGGCCGATTCGAGCCGCTTGGTCAAAAAGCGGATGCGCCGATCAATTTCGCGAAGCCGCCTTTTGCCGTAAATGTAATCACCGTTCTCAGAGCGATCGCCGTTCGAGGCCGCCCAGCTCACGGTTTTGACGAGTTCCGGACGCTCGACATGAAGCAGCTGCTTCAATTCCTCGCGAAGCCTCGCCGCGCCGGGAGGCGTCATGTAGTTCTTAAACCCGGTCGGAAGAGCCGGTTCTTGTCCAGCGGTTTCATCTTTCGAGACGGGCGAGTCGGAATCCTGTTCTTTGGTAAAGGCCTTGCTCATAGACCATCACGCGTTTTCACGGAAGCAATCTCGACTTCGTCGAGCAGCTCCTCTGTCAGACGCTGATGAGCATACTTTCGTCCCAAGCCCGCAAAAAGGCTATAAACACAGGGAACAACGTAAAGAGTCAACCCGGTCGAAACAATCACTCCTCCGATCACCGCAACGGCCATCGGTATACGGCTTTCGGCGCCCGGACCGAGGGCCAAGGCCGGGGGAACCGCGCCAGCAATGGTCGCGAAGGAAGTCATCACGATCGGCCTGAGACGTACCGGGCAGGCTTCGATCAGCGCCGTCCTCACATCCGAAGTTCCTCGTTCCCTGACCTGGTTCGTGAAATCGACGAGCAAAATGGAATTCTTTTTCACGATTCCCATCAAGAGAATCAAGCCGATCATGCTGTAGATATTGAGCGACTGCTGCGAAATGAGAAGCGCCATAAACGCGCCTGAAATGCTGAAGGGCAAAGCCATGAGCACGGTCACGGGGTCAATGAAGCTGTTGAATTGCGACGCCAGCACCATGTACGAGACAAAAAGCCCGAGAATCAGGGCGAAGATGAGGCTCGTAAAGGATTCTTTGAAAGTCTGGGCACTTCCGCTCGCGACGGACCGGTAGCCGGGTGGAAGCACTCGCTTTGAAATATCCTCGACCGCCTTAAGCGCGTCGCCCTGGGACTTGCCGGCGGCGACGTTCGCGAAAATACTCACGGCTCGCTCGCGATCGCGACGCGAAACGATCTGAAGCGTGGGGCGCTCCTCGATGCGAACGACCTTGCCGAGCGGGATCAGCTCGCCGCGATTATTCCGAACGTACAGCTTTTTGATCGCCTCCGCGCGATCCCGTTCCTCACCTTCGAGGCGAAGACGAATGTCATAGCGGTGCCCGTCTTTCGGATACCGCCCGAGGAGAACGCCGCCGATCAGCGCGTTCACCGTCTGCCCGATCGAGTTCACGCTCACTGCATGGAGCGCCGCTTTTTCGCGATCCGGAAAAATCTGAACTTCGGGCATCCCGACCTGATAGTCAGTGTCGATATCGGTCATCAAACCGGTTTTCCCCAGCTCCTTCATGAGCTCTTGCGAGACCTCCGCGAGTTTTTCCCAATTCGGTCCGCGAACAGTGAACTCGACGGGAAAGCCTCGACCCGAACCCGAGAACCCGCGAGTGGACATATCCTGGACAACGACTTTGAGATCGGGAATCCCATTCAGCACGCGCCGACAATGGTCAATGAGCTGTTGCTGAGTCCGCGTCCTCTGGCTGGGCGGCTTCAAGCTGACGAAAGCCATCCCGCTATTCACCTCGCCGCCCCCCATTCCGCCAATCGAGACGAAATAGCGCGATATTTCCGGAATGGTCGCAAGGATCTTCTCGATTTCCCGAACCTTGGAATCAGTATAGGGGAACGATGAACCGACGGGCGCCTGAAAACGCAACACAAAGAGACTCATGTCCTGAGCCGGCACGAATTCCTTTTTGAGGAACTTGACGGAAGCAAACGAGCCGAAAAAGAAAACCAGCGAAAGAAGAATCACCTTCCATCGATGATCGAGCGCGAAGGCCAGGGAACGCCCGTAAACGCTCCTACTCGATTCAAAAAGGCGCTCGATGCCGCGGCCAAGCCAGGTCGTGCGTTCCGTCGCGCCGACGAACTGCGAACACCTCATCGGCGTCAGGGTCAGCGCCTCGAGCAGGGACAAGATCACGGCAACGCTCATCGTAACGCCGAATTGAAAGAAAAACTTCCCGATCGCCCCTTTCATGAACGCGACTGGAAGAAAGATCGCGACGATCGCAATCGTGGCCGCGAGAGCGGCGAACGAGATCTCGCGCGCCCCGAGCAGAGCGGCTTTCATCCGGGATTCCCCTTTTTCGAGATGCCGGACGATATTCTCCAGCATCATGATCGCGTCGTCGACGACAATACCGATCGCGAGACTCAGGCCGAGAAGCGTGAAGGTATTCAGGGTGAAGCCGGCGAAATACAGAACGGTGAACGCCCCGATGATGGAGGTTGGAATCGCAAGCAAAACGTTGAAGGTGGACGCCCATGAGCCCAGGAAAGCCCAACAGACCAGAGCGGTCAGCAAAGCGGAAAGGATCAGGGTGAAATTGATTTCAGCGACGCTTTCTTCGATAAAACGAGTCGCATCGAAGTTCACCCCGAGCGCCATGCCGGCCGGGAGAACCTTGCTGATTTCGGCCATCCTCGTTTTCACGGCCTGGGCGACGGCCACGGCATTCGAGCCGCGTTGCTTCCGAATCCCGAGACCGACGGAAGGCTTTCCGTTCGCCCGGCTCATTCTCCGAATATCGGCGAGACCTTCTTCGACTTTTGCGACCTGCTTTAAGTAAATGGGCTTGTAATTCGGCTGCCCGCCTCGAGCATTGATGACAAGGTTCCCGAACTCCTCGACGGACTTCGCTTCGCCCAGCGTCCGGACGTTCAATTCCTTGCGGTCTGATTCAATCCGCCCCGCGGGGAGCTCGGAGTGCTCGTTTTTGATCGTGGCAGTCACGTCATTCACCGAAAGCGAATAACGATCCAGGTCTTTCGAGGAGACCCAAACCCGGAGGTTCGGATCGATGTACCCCCCCATGAAGACCTCGCCTACTCCGGGAACCGTGGTGAACTTGTCCTTGAGCTGATCGCGGACGTAAGCCATCAAGTCCTTCAAGGCATGCTTATCGCTTTCGACGGTGAGCCAGAGAATCGGCTGGTCCTCCGGATTCATCTTGGTCACGATCGGGGGATCCATTTCACGAGGCAGATAGCGCTGTGCTTGCGCGATCTTGGTTTGCACTTCCTGAAGCGCGGCATCAATATTTCGCTCCAGTTCAAATTCAATGCTGATATTGGCTGAACCGTTTCGGGAACTGGAACTGATGGAAGTCACGCCCTGGACGTTCATAATCGCGTCCTCGAGCACATCCACGATATCGGTCTCCATCACCTCCGGAGCCGCGCCCTCGAGCGTAACGGAAACAGATACAACCGGGAAATCCACGTCCGGAAGCTGACTGACTCCCATGCGCATGAAGGAGATACCGCCAAAGACAATCAGCCCGGCCATGAGCATCCAGGCAAAAACCGGTCGACGAATTGCAATATCAGAGAGAGTCACGTTTAACCTCCGGGACGGTCACCCAATCGGGGGCGCCTTGCGACGCTGGCGTCAAGCCTGACCCAATCCAACTGAGCTGAAAACCGGGCGCGGTCCAATGCCCGCTGGCTTTCCTGAAATGTCGTCAACGCCTGCAGGACATCGACGTTCGTGACGAGTCCAAGGCGATATTCCTCGGTTTGTTGCCGATAATTTCGGTGCGCGATCCGAACCGCCTCGGTCAGCGCCGCGAGTTGCGCGCGATCCGCCGTGAAGATCTCGTACTGAGTGCGGATCTCCTGTTCAGCCGCTCGCCTGACGCGGCTCAAATTCAGCTGCTCCTGCCGATGAAGCGACGCCGCCTCCCGCACCCGAGACTGAATCACGCCCCCCGCATAAATTGGAAGCGACAAGGCGATCTGAGCGTCCCAGTTCACGTCCTTCAGACTCCCTGAACGGACCAGAAAATAATCGCCGTTCAGATCGACTGACGGAAGATGCGCGCCGCGAGCGATGGCAATGCCTTCATGGGCGGCCTTTTCGCGTTCGAGTTCAGCCTTGATATCGGGCCGCTGCTCGGACAGCTTAATGAAAGCGCTGATATCGGGTAATGGCCCGGAGACCGGCACCGGGGGCTCCGCATCCGCGAGCGGTGTCTCATGATCCCGCCCCGTGAGGAAGCGGAATGATTCCCGGGCTGACCAGAGTTGTCCCCGGATCTGCTCGGACTGCGCCTTGAGATTGGCGATCGCCGATTGCACGGAGAGGACTTCACTCGCGCGAGAGCGACCGATCTTCTTTCTCTCGTTCAATTCACGAACACGCTCCCGGTAATAAGACATTTCGCTCGCGATATTCAGAAGATCCTGTTCGAGGGCGATCACGGTATAAAAAACCTGAGCGACGTCCTTGTAGAGCTGAATCAGGGCCTGCTGTCGCGCGAACTGCTGGGCTCCAAGCAGGCTCTTGGTTTGCCTCAGTCCTGCAAATTCCCTGAGCCCCCGGAAGAGCGGCTGGGTCGCTGAAAAACGGACGACGGGTTGAGTTGAAGGTGAAAACGATCCTCCCAAACTGCTCGAGGGCGTCTCCTGAACGAGGTAACTGGCATTGGCATTGACGGTGGGAAGAACACTCCCCGTTGCCTGTCGATAGCGCTCCTCGGCCTGCACGATCAGCTCATTTTGAGTTCCAATCAGCTCGCTTTGAGCCACGGCGGCATCAAAACATTGTTCGAGCGAAAGCGGCGCGCCGGCATCGGGCCACTTCGGAGCGGCAGAGGCGACATTCACAAAAAGAAAAGTCCAAAGCGCGGCAGATATCATTTAGATCTTCCTATAAATCGCTTAAGATACCTTATCATAAAGAGGCAGGCGAGCCCGGAAATCAGCAAAATGAGCCCTCCATTCCAAGCTCTCAAAAATCGCAATTACCGACTCTACTTTTCCGGTCAGCTCGTTTCGATGATCGGCACCTGGATGCAATCCACGGTTCTGTCGTGGTTGGTCTATCGACTGAGCCATTCCGCGACCTGGCTCGGCATCATCGCATTCAGCACACAG
Source organism: Bdellovibrionota bacterium (assembly GCA_035291325.1). GTDB lineage: Bacteria > Bdellovibrionota > UBA1018 > UBA1018 > UBA1018 > XYD1-FULL-55-31. The sequence goes on from DATDSK010000284.1 coordinate 6,328, forward strand.
CTCCCGGCCTTCCTGGCGAGTCCTGTAGCAGGGCTCGTGGCAGACCGAAAAGACCGCCGCACCGTTCTCCTTTGGGTTGAAATCATTGCGATCATTCAGGCCTTCATGCTTGCCGCGCTATTCTTCTCGGGAAAGATCGCTCTTTGGCACATAGCAGCACTTTCGGTTGTTCTCGGGGTCATCAATGCCTTCGAAATGACGACGCGTCATGCCTTCGCGGTCGATCTCGTCGGCAAAACCGACCTGCCGAGCGCGCTCGCCTTCAATTCCGTCACCATCAACGGCTCCCGAATGGTCGGCCCGGCGATTGCCGGCTTGCTGATCGCTCCCATCGGCGAAGGCTGGTGCTTCATCCTGAATGGCTTGAGTTATCTCGCCGTCATTCTGGGGTTACTCATGATGAAGCTCGAAAAACGGGCGGCGCTCCCCTTTCTTGCCATGAATCCTTTCATGCAGATCTGGGATGCCTTCCAGTACACACGACAAGTGCCGCGAATCGCACGGTTGATTCTTTTATCCGCGTTCATCAGCTTTTTCGGAGCGCCCTACGTTGTTCTCCTTCCTGTTTTCGCGAAAGGCGCCCTCCAAGGTGACGCCCTGACCCTGGGCTGGCTGACCGGAACAAGCGGCCTTGGCGCGATCTGCGGGGCTTTTGAGTTCGCTTCCAGGTCCGAATCCCCCGAAGCCATGGAACGCAAATTCCCGATCCGGCTCATTCTAGTCGGGTTTTCACTCGCGGTTCTCGGAGCCTCAAACCATTTATGGCTTTCGCTGCTGGCCACTTTCGGAATCGGCTTTTTCATGATGGCCATCTTTCCGAGCATCAACACGACGATTCAGCAGATCGTCGATGATTCTTATCGCGGCCGCGTCGTAGCCCTGTATACGATGAGTTTTCTCGGGACGATGCCACTCGGAGGTCTCCTCGCGGGCTGGCTCGCCGATCGCACCAGCGCTCTCGCGGTCGAACTCAGTTTCGGCGCGATCTTCCTGATCGTGGGAATCACCCTCCATCTCACTCGTAATTGCAATTATCGCGGCAAATGAGTACATTGCGTGCGATGCCCCAAAGAACGGCTAAACGAACCTATCTCGTGACTGGCGCCGCCGGATTCATCGGCGCTCGATTCGTGGAATCCTGCAATGAGCGCGGGATTGAGACGATTTCCGTGGACCGCGAAACTTACTTTCAATCGCGCTCCGAGCACCAGGGAATCTCCTTAGGCACGATCATCGACCGAGACCGGCTGCTCGATCATATTTCCAAAGCCGGAACCGGCGCATCCCCGCTTCCGCTCGCGTTCGATGCCGTCATTCACCTCGGTGCCTGCACGAATACGATGGAATTGAACGAAGCCTTTCTCACCCGCGTTAACCTTGAGTACTCGAAAGCCCTCTGGAACTACTGCACCGAAAAACATATTCCCTTCGTCTATGCCAGCAGCGCCGCCACCTATGGCGATGGTTCGTCGGGTTACGATGACGATGAGGAATTGATCCCGCGACTCCGCCCGCTGAACCCTTATGGCGAGTCCAAGCGTCTGTTCGACCTCTGGGCATTGGCTGAGGAGCAGGCCGGACGAAAGCCACCGTCCTGGAGCGGTTTTAAATTTTTCAACGTATACGGTTTCGGTGAACGGCATAAAAATAAAATGGCCAGCGTCGTTCTCCACGCCTATGATC
>DATDSK010000285.1:0-28660 GCA_035291325.1 Bdellovibrionota bacterium
TGCTCCGGGGACCGAAAGGAGCTTGAATTCCGCATTCGAAGCCGAACGTGAAGCCGGAGATGAAGATCCAGAACCAGCCCAAGTGCGGCGTGAAATAGCTGCTTCGGACAGTGAGATCAACGGTCGTCGGAATCGAAAGGCCCGGTTCGAGGTTGATCGGGCGTGTTGATTTTCCGTAGACGGATTGCCCGCCCAGAATTGCGCCGAGGAAAAAGGATCCCGAAAAAGGATGCCATCGAAGACGTGCATCGAAATTTCCCATTCCGAGCGTGATGGAGTTCTGAAGCGGCAGGGAAATTCCTCCAAAGGCGATTCCCCAGCTCATGGTCGGAGAGGATTTCGAATCGATCGCGAGGTTCAAGGCGTGTGGCAATCCGATCGCGAGTGAGGGGCCGATTGATGCATGTGCATCCCTCGGTGGGAGAGTGGCGGCCAGAAGAAGAGGGATGACGATAAGTGCCGAGAACGCTGATTTGAGAGGCATGCAGAAATCATAAACTCTAATTCCGCGATGACATTACTGAATAATTTACTTGACTGGAATGATGTGGAAACATGGCTTCAGAAGGCTTACAATAAAAGAGTTAGTCGTGATGCTTCAGAAGACCGTTTGTTGGAGGAAAGCATGAACGATTCCGAAAAACTCACGTATTTCATTGCCGAAAAGAACAATATCGTTGTGATCAGCCTGATTGGGCCGCTCCTGAGGGGCAACGCTCATGTCCTTGAAGCTTGTATGGATGAGATCTCGAGACGTAATGTGCGGTTCGTGATCGTGAACTTCAGGGATGTTCCCAACACGATGGACCGGACCGTCATTCCCGCATTGGCGAGATTACAGCGACTGATTCGTAGCAAGCCGGCCGTCCTCAGGATGAGTTCGATTCATCCCGACTTGAGGAGGACTCTCGAAACGCAAGGTATTTTGCGTCCTGAAGAACTCGCCAATAATCTGAGTGACGCCCTGAAGAGCCTTGTGGTCGACGCAAACGCCGCTTGAGCGTGTTTTCGGCTGTTATTTTTTCCGACCGATCAGCCGCAGCAACCCGTCCAGGATGGTGATCGGATGGGGCGGGCATCCCGGTATGTACAAGTCTATGGGGAACATCCCTTCGGCTCCGTTATTGACTTCGGGATGATCTCGAAAAGGGCCACCGGAGATCGCGCACGCTCCGACGGCGATGACGAATTTCGGGGCAGGAACAGCATCATAGGTTTTTTGCAGGGCAAGCTTCATATTGGCCGTGACGGGGCCCGTGACGACGATTCCGTCCGCATGCCGGGGCGAGGCCACGAATTGAATTCCGAAGCGCCCGAGGTCGAAGACAATCGTATTCAGCACGTTGATGTCGACTTCACAGCCGTTGCACCCGCCCGCGCTGACCTGTCGGAGTTTCAGCGAGCGGCCGAATATCCGGAGCGTTTCTCGTTTCAGGGCTTCTGCTTTCGCCAAGACAGGATCGTGTCCTTTCAAGAGAAGCGCATCGCGCCGGCCAACGGAAAGTTCATGATCATTGCCCATCCGGATGGCCTTCTGCGGGCACGCGTTCCCGCATTCGGTGCAGAACAGGCATTTTCCCAAGTCCATTTCGAGAACGGGCCGGGTTGAAGTGATAGCGTCCGTCGGACAGGCTTCGGCGCATGAACGGCATTGGCTTCCGGCGCGCGCGCAGGCCACGGGGTCCCATTCCGGTTTGCCGCGAAAGCGTTCAGGAAGGTGAGGCTGGTTTTTCGGAAAACCAATTGTTCTGTACTTCTGGTTGAATCTGGAAATGAAAGAATCAAACATCGCTTACCTCACAGGTCGTATCCGCAGTAGGAGAGGTTGAAACTTTTGTTGCAGAGGGGGAAGTCGGAAATCTGTTGATCCCGGAGCGCTAGCGCGAGTCCTGTCCAGTTGTGGAATGAGGCATCGATGATCTTGTATCGGGCGAATGCCCCGAGGTGATCGGTGAGCGCGACATGGCAGATTTCACCGCGCCAGCCCTCGACAAGCGAGACGACGATTGAGTTCGACTGCAAGGGAGCTTGCGTGGCGGGCTTTGGAATCGGGGCCTCGACTGAGTTACGCAGAGCCGCTTCGATGAATCGCGTGGATTCCTGGATTTCGAGCCACCGAATGTAGGCACGCGCGAAGACATCGCCGCTGTGACGAGTGGGAATGTGAATCCGGGCATTGCGGTAAATACCGGAAGGGAAGTCGTGACGGATGTCGTTGCGCAGACCGGAGGCCCGGGCGGCCGGTCCGACAATGCCGAGTTCCTCGCAAACTTGTTGACTGATCCCTCCGATGTTTTCGAATCGCGCCATAACGGACGGACGGTGCCAAAGGAGTTGCGCGGCCTCTTTGACATCGCGGAAGGTCGCCTTAAGCTTGGCGAGAAATCCCTCCGTTTGATCTTTGGGCAGATCGAAGAGCACGCCTCCCGGTCTCAGCCATCCCCGTCCCAATCGATTGCCGCAAATCTGCGCGCTCAGATTGAGGAAATCGCCGCGCAATCTTCCGCAAAAAGAAGCGGTCGGAAGATATCCGACGTCGCCGGCCAGGGCGCCGAGATCGCCCGTGTGATTAGCGAGACGCTCGAGTTCGAGAGCGATGCCCCGCATGAGCTCGGCACGCGGCGAAACATCCAGGCGTGAGAGCCCTTCGACGGCCAGACTGTACGCGAGCGTGTGCCCGATTGTCGTGTCGCCGGCGAGCGTTTCCATATAAGAAAGCGTGCGCTTGTTCGGGCCGCCCTGGAGGGCCCGCTCGATTCCGCGGTGTTGGTACCCGAGCGCGATCTCGAGATGAAAGACGTCTTCTCCGTTGCAAAGAAAACGAAAATGTCCCGGTTCAATGATCCCGGCGTGAACCGGCCCCACGCCGACTTCGTGGATCTCATCACCTTCTATCTTGAAAAACCCGGTCGACGAGGCATTACGCACCGGTTTGAGCCAGGGGTGACCTTCGGGTTTGATAGGAAACTGTTCGGCGATCTCACGCTCGAAAAGGTGCGCTTCGGGAACATCGGGCGTCAACGCCGTATATCGGTCCTTTATGTCAGTCGCAAAGACCCTGAGCAACTGTTCGCGGTTGTTGGCAAGTACCGTAATGAGGCGAAACGCTTCCCCCTTGGGAAGCGCGAAAAGCGCGCAGATGCGCCAGTCCTTCTTGCCGGCGGAAAAACGGGTCGCCCGAAGAACCTCTTCCCGCCAATGATCCGTCGTAAGTATCGGGATTTCGGTGAATCGGACGGCTTCACCGTTTCGCATTGGGCGGCCGACGGACGGCTCAAATGAAGTCATCCGACACCTCCGAGGAGTTGCGCTACCTTATGGAGATGGACGCTGAGAAAAGGGGGAATATGCGGCCCAAGCAGCAGGATCAGAACGGCGAGAAAAACCGGAGGTCCGGCCGACCAGAGCCACTCCTTTGTGAGCGGTGGTGTCGATCCCTCGGGAGATTTGCCGAGAAGCATCTTCAAACCGATCGAGAACATGCCGATGAAAATCGCCGCCAGGAACACGAGGAAAAGAATCGCCACCAAAGGCCTGTTCTGCTCAAGAGCGGCTTTCAGAATGATGAATTCGCTCGTGAAAAGCCCGAAGGGCGGCATTCCGGTAATCGCGAAAAGCCCGAGAAACCACAGTGTTCCCGAAACAGGTAAGGCCGCCTGCAGACCCGTTACGACCTGGGTGGACTTTGTCCGATAGGCCATCAGGATATTTCCGGCAACAAGGAACAGCATCGCTTTGATCAGAGAGTGGCCGATCATGTGGAGCATTCCGCCGAAAACCGCGGCACCCCCCAACCCGACGCTGAGAAGCAGTATTCCCATGTGCTCAACACTCGAATAGGCCAGCATGCGTTTGAAATCTGTTTGTCGAATGATGAAAACTGCGGCAAACGCCATCGAGACGAGACCGAAGCCGATGAAAACGGGTTGAAGAAAACGGGTCAGTCCCGCGGCCTGCGCGACCTGGTAAGCCCGGAGCACCCCGAGGAACGCGCAATTCAGGAGCGCGCCGGAAAGCAGCGCCGAAACGAGCGACGGTGCTTCGCTGTGAGCGTCTGGCAGCCAGGTATGGAGCGGGGCCATGCCCATCTTTGTCGCGTAACCGACGAAGAGCAGGATAAAGGCGGCTTTGAGCCACTGGATCTGGAGAAAGGGCGCGTACGCGAGGAGGTCACCGAAAATCATGGACGTATGGCCGGAGTGCGCGCCTGAAATTGAAAAACAGAAATTGCCGAGCAAGGCGATGGCGATCCCGAAGGAGCAGATCATGAGGTACTTCCAGGTCGCCTCGAGCGATTGCTTCGTGCGGTGAAAGTAGATCAGCGGCGCGCTCGCGAGCGTCGTTGCTTCAATGGCAACCCAAAGGAGTTCGAAGTGCTGGCAGACGGTGACGAGCGTCATTGTCGAAAGAAAGAATAGAAGCGCGACTATGAAGAAGGTTTCCGTGCGATGGGACGCATGAGCCCGTGAGCTGTGCGCGAGGTACCCGACTCCGTAAAACGAGGCGACGAGAAAAAGCAGACTGACGATCGTCAGGAAGAGGCGCCCCAGTTCATCGAGACCGAGAACGCCGAAAAGGATGCGAGTGTCGAGCGGAAGCAGCCAGGTTGCGAACGTCAGCGCGGCGTGGCTGACGGCGGTGGCGATCAGCATCGCGCGGCCGATCTTGAAGCGCCTCAAAAAGAGTACGGCTAAAGCCAGAATGGAGGGAATGAGAACGAGCGCGATTATCATAATCGGGAATCCTTCAGGCTGGAAAGCTCATTCACGTTGACGGAAGAGAACTCGCGATTGATGTGATAAAGAATGATCCCCATCACGAAGATCCCGACCGTGAGGTCAAGCAGCAAGCCGAGCTCGATCAGAACGGGCGCTTCGCCGGCGAACGGAATCCCGAAGAGATAAATGCCGTTCTCAAGAACGATGTAACTGATGACCTGGGTAATGGCCTTCGTCCGGCTGATCATGAGAAAACAAGCGGTGAAAATCGTGAAAAACGCGATCGGGAGAACGTAATCATCGATTTTCCCGGGCGTTGGAATGGGCAGTCTGGATGAAATCCAGAGAGAGAGAGCCAGAAGAAACGCTCCGATGATGAGAGAGCCGGTATACCCGATCACCGGCTCGAGCTCGCGTTTGATATGAACGAGGCGGGTCGCCCGCGCAAGGAGGAGAGGGAACAGGATGCCCTTGATCGCGGTACTTCCAATCGCGAGAAGCGCGAAGCGCAGCCCGAAACCGCCGTGTTGAATGAAGACGGTCAGAATGCCGAGGAGCACTCCCTGGACCGCGATCATCTGGATGTAGGTAGCCAGGCGTCCGGAGCCGAGCAGAAGGAGGTTCGTTAGAATGAAAATAATCAGAAGGGAGTCGATGATCGGAAGCATGTTCACCTCAGTCCCAACACGAACGCGAGTAGCGCGAAAATGACCGCGCCCATCAAAAATCTCGGAACAAAAATCAGCCGAAGTCTCGCCATCGAGGATTCAATGATGCCGACGAGCACCGCCAGCCCTAGCATCGCGAAAATAAAACTCGCGTGATCCAGCCAGAAATTCCCGACTTGAAAGGGAAGCAGGACTTCCAGCAGAAAGGTGCCGAGAATCCAGAGTTTGAGAGCGGAGCTGTACAAAATCATAGCGAAGTCAGGCCCGGAATGGTCAAGAACCATTACTTCGTGAATCATGGTCAGCTCGAGATGGGTATTCGGGTCGTCGATGGGTACTCGGGCGTTTTCGGCGAGAAAAACCAGCAAAATGGCAATACCGAGGAGTGAGAGTATGCCGCCTTGCGTGCGCCACAGGTCAGGCGTCACTTTCGTGAAAATTTCAGAAATGGACAGCGTTCCCGCCTTCCAGGCGAGCGTCGAAAGGGCAAAAACAAGCGCGACCTCGGCGATGGCCGAAAATTGAACTTCCCTGCTCGCGCCCATACCCTCGAAACTTGAGCCCGTATCCAATGCGGCGAGTACCGTCATCATCCGCATCAGCCCGAGAAGATAAACGACGAAGATGAAGTCACCCTGGAAAGAGACGACAGCCGGCACTCGCCCGAAGGGAATCAGAAAAAGCACGAGCACGGTGATCGCCAGTCCGACCGGGGGGCCGGCGCGGAAGAACCAACTCGTCGTCTTGCTGTAAACAGCGCCTTTATGGAGGAGTCTCCATAGGTCGTAGTAAGCTTGCAGCAGCGGTTGGCCCTGTCGCCCGGCAAAGACCGCTTTCGTACGGTTGATCACTCCCAGCAAAAAAGGAGCACAAGCTAAAGCGAAGGCCACATTGGCGAGTGAATCCCAATTCATGTCGGTAGCCCCAGGAGCCAAACGAGAAGAAAAATGAGGGTAACGAGAACGTAAAGAACGTAAATCTGCATTCGGCCATGTTGAAACCTGCGGAAGACTGAAACGCCGCGCTCGATCCAGGAAAAAAAGCGCTGATAGCCGTGCTCAAGAAAGACATCCCGGGTTTCGGTTTCGAAATCCGAAGCCATTGGAAAATGACTCACGATGACGGGTTTGCGTCTTTTGCTCCGCAGGAACATATGAAAGAACTCGCGCGTCGGCTGCTGGAACGACGACGAGGTGTACTGCATCCGCTCGTTCGGGTGCATGAACCCGCAGTCCCAGGTGACGTTTTCGGTGACCGACCGCCCTGAAAGGAGCCTGCGGCGTACCCAGACAAGCACCGCGATGAACAGGATCAGCGCGATTCCGCCTCCGGTGACGTGAAGGAGCGGCCCCATGGCTGTTTGTTCGGCGGCCGCGGCGGCGGTCGCGAAATCCTGCGACGGTATGCTCGAAAAGGGAACACGACGGAGAAGAGAGAGTATCCCCTTGAAGACCCAGGGGCTCAGGAATCCCAGGGCGGCTGTCAGGAGGGCAAGAAACGCGATTGGTCCCTGGAGAGCCCATCCCGGAGCATGCGCGTCTGCGGTCGTTTCCGTGCGGGGCGTCCCCAGGAACGCCGTACCGAAGGCGCTTGTAAAAGCGATCATGGCAAGGCCGCCGGCAAACGAGAGCGCGATGATGATCCCTATGAACGGAATGGGGGAGATTGCTTTCAGCGGCATTCCGCCGTTCAGCGAGCCCATGTAGATCAGAAATTCGCTTGCCAGCCCGTTGAGCGGCGGTAACCCGCAGATCGCCAGTACTCCTATGAAAAACGCGAACGCGAGATAAGGCGACCGCTTGACGAGGCCCCCCATTTTGTCGAGCTGAAGCGTTCCGGTCGCGTGGAGGATGGCGCCCGCGCCAAGGAAGAGGAGGGATTTGTAAACTGCGTGATTGATGACATGAAAAATGGCGCCGGCGAGCCCGAGTGCGAAGATGATCGAAGATCCGTGGGCGGCGCCGATCAGGGCAAGACCGAGGCCGAGCCCGATGATCCCGATGTTTTCAACGCTCGAATACGCGAGGAGGCGCTTTAAATCGTGTTGGGGCACTGCGAACAGAATTCCGCCAATTGTCGAAATGATGCCGATCGTGACGAGCGACAGGCCCCACCACGGCGAAGGCTCTCCCAAAAACGTCAGGGTCCGGATCAAACCGTAAATCCCGGTTTTGATCATGACGCCTGACATGAGCGCTGAGACGTGGCTGGGAGCCACGGGATGTGCTTCGGGGAGCCAGACGTGAAACGGCATGAACCCCGCCTTCGAGCCGAACCCGATGAGTGCCAGAACGAAAAGTAACCCGCTTGATGCGGGAGGCAGCGTGCTGAGAACACTTTCGAACCGGTCAAAATCAAGAGACTGGGCGTGACTGCCGGCAATAATAAAGAAGGTCAGAAGAAACGCCGTACCGAGGTGCGTCGCAACGAGGTAAATCAGTCCGGCGTGGCGAACCCGATCGCGTTCGCGATCAAAAATGACAAGAAAGAATGAAGACAGGGCCATGACTTCCCAGACCATCAGGAACAATATGCCGTTCCGGGCGGTCACCACGAGAGCCATGCTCGCGATGAGGAGGTTGTAGAAAGCCCAGGTCGAGCCGAGCGGGCGCGTTTTGGCGTGGGGGGCGAAATATTCCGCTCCATAGATCGAGCCCAGGCCCGAAATCGTGAATATCAGGATCAGGAACAGACTCGAAAGCGCGTCGAGTTGGAGCGAAAAAGATCCGTACGGGATCGTCCATGCCAGGGAGATGGATTCGGGGGAATGGCCCAGAAGTCCTCGAATGGCGGCCGCGATTCCGAGCGAACAGCCCAGAACCGCGCCTGTCGCGCCGAGACCGGTTGCGAGTCTTGGAGATCGTAGTGAAACGAAAGCCCCGAAGGAAGACAGAAGCAATACAGCAATGGCTGCCAAGAACAGCACCACGGAAGTCTCTCCCAGATTGTCTGAATGTGGAGAAACAATATTTTATAAGGGCGAGATTTGCAAGGAAATGAGGTAGAATGATCGTACTTACATATGACCCTTACGCCCAAGAATTCCTGGATCGATGTCCGTGATTTTGTCAAAACGTCTTACACGCTCACGATCAAGAACATCAGTACGCATCAGCCCGTCAAGAATGCCGAGCTTGTAGAGGTCATTGAGCTGCTTGACGCCGGTGTCGTGATGAAGGTTCCGAAAAACGTGACCTCGGCCGGTCATATTCTCATGGCGACGATTGACAAGAAGATGATTGATTCGAAAAAAGGGATCAAGGCGTATTCGAGTAAATTGGCCGTCACGGGAAAAGTCGCCGAACTGGAACCCTTTAACGCTGAATTCAACATCATCACTCTGCAGTTCTATCAGTTCAACACCGAGCACTGGCAACGCTTTTTGCGGGAATATGAAGAACGTCAGCGCGCGGTCGACGAGATCACCAAGAAAATTCAGGAGTGATCAGAAGTCTCCTCCCTCGGAGGTCTGGATAAACCGGACACGGCTTCTGCCGACAACCCAATAATAGAGAAGCGGAACGGCAAAAAAGCTCAGCGCAGTGGCCGCGACTTCCCCGAACATCAAACTGATTGCCAGGCCCGAGAAGATCGGATCGGCGAGCATGACCGAGCTGCCGACGACCACGGCCGCGGCCGTCAGGAGCATGGGCCGAAAGCGGAGCACTCCCGCTGAAATAACCGCTTCCTTGAGCGAGATCCCCTGCTTGAGTTGCAACTCGATGAAATCCACGAGAATGATCGAGTTCCTGACGATGATCCCGGCTCCCGCGATGAAACCGATCATGGATGTCGCGCTGAAAAATGCCCCGAACACGGCATGTCCCGGAAGGATGCCGATGAGGCTGATCGGAATCGGGGCCATGATGATGAGCGGCACCATGAAGCTCCGAAACCAGCCAAGGACAAGAATGTAGATCAAAACCATGACCACCGCGAAGGCACCGCCGAGATCGCGAAAGACTTCATAGGTGATGAACCATTCGCCATCCCATTTGACGACGGGGGCCTGCGTGTTCCACGGAACGCTCGCGGTTTGAGTATGGTAGGGGATCTTCGGGGCGAGCTTCAGGATTCCGTATACTGGTGCCTCTTCCTCACCCGTCAGTTCACTCATGACGTACGAGACCGGTTTAAGATTTTTCCGATGAAGAGTTCGCGTTTCGAGAGTGGCAGAGGGGCTGAGCGTCCTCGCGAGAGGCACGATGCCCGATTCGAAAGAGGGTACGTTCTGGCCTTTAAACGGCTCCTGGCCGGACCGAGCGGTGTTATCGACCGAAAGGTTGAGAGTGACTTCCTCAGGGCTGGAGACGTCATCAAAGGATGTCAGCGGCGTCTCGGAAAAAATGAATTGCGCGGTTGAAAGCGCCTGGAACGCCTTGGTTCCCAGTAAGCCTCCCCCGATCTGATCATATTGATAGAAGGTGCGGGGGCGGCCTGTCCGCAGCGTCGAATCGAGGTCAACTACGCTCGGTTCAGTCGTGAAAATGTCCCGAATTTCGTCAGCCACCCTGATCCGTTCTTGTTCCGAAGGGCCGTAGACCTCGGCTACGAGTGTCGCGAGAACAGGTGGCCCGGGTGGGATTTCGAGAACCTTGCTGATGACATTGTTCGATCGGCTGAACTCCGCGATTTCCGTCCGGAGCTGGGAAATGATTTCATGGCTTGAACGTTTACGCTGGCCTTTTTGCGTGAGTTTGACCTGGAGGTCATTCAGGTAATCGGATTTCCGTAAAAAGGTGTGTTTGACCATTCCTGAAAACGAAAATGGCGCGGGTTCACCCGCGAACACCTGAATCCGTTCGACGTCGGGATCGCGGAGAAGCTTCCGGGCAAGTTCGACGGAGGCTGCGGAGCTTTTCGCAAGCGGGGTGGTCGGTGGATAATCAAGAAGGACCTGGAACTCATCTTTGTTGTCAAAAGGGAGCATCTTCACCTTGACCGCCTTGAAATAGAGGAGCGAGGCGGACGAGAGCAGAAGAAGGAGTGTTACGGCACCGAACAGGATGGCGTTTCTCTTTCGGGAAAGAAGTTTATCGACGAATTTCCGGTAGAGCCGGTCGCGCGCGGTTTCGCCGGGAGGAGGTTTATGCGCGGCGTGTTTCAGCAGACGAATGGAAGCCCAGGGGGTCACCACGAACGCGACCAGCAATGAAACAATCATCGCGAGACTGGCTCCGACAGGGATCGGTTTCATGTACGGGCCCATGAGCCCCCTGACGAATGCCATCGGCAGTACCGCCGCGATTACGGTAAAGGTGGCGAGAATAGTGGGGTTACCGACTTCCGAAACCGCTTTGATCGTCGTTCGGATGAGTCCGGATTGCTTATCGAGTTTGAGGTGACGTTCGATATTTTCGACTACGACGATGGCGTCGTCGACAAGAATGCCGATCGAGAAGATAAGCGCGAAGAGAGTGACTCGATTCAGCGTATAACCCATGAAATAGTAGATCGCGAGACTGAGGGCGAGCGTTACCGGAATCGCGATCGCGACCACGAGAGCCGCTCGAAGCCCCATGAATAACGCGATCAGGATCGAAACCGAAAGAGTCGCAAGCAGGAGATGCTCGATCAGTTCGTTTGATTTTTCTTCGGCAGTCGCACCCATGTTCCTGAGAACCGATAACTTCACGTCGGCAGGAAGTTTTTTGGAAAAGACTTCGGCACGGTGAAGAATTTCCTCGGCCAGGGTGACGATATTGGTGCCCTTTCGTTTCGCGAACACGATCGAAACCGCGTTCCGGGCACCCGCCTTGTCCACGAGAATCGAAGCGCGGGTTCTTTCTTCGGGACCATCGATCACCCGGGCGACGTCCTTCACTCGGATGATCGATCCGCCTTTTTGTGCCACCACCATCATTCCGATATCCCGGGCGGAGGTGGTTTTGCCGCCGACCTCCACGTCGTAAACGGCTTGATCGCTCCAGTTCTTGCCCGCCGGGCCGAGTGCCTGGTTCGCTCTCAGTGACTGCGCGAGTTCGGGGAGCGTGACTCCGGATCTTGAGAGCCGGTCAGGGTCGACGATAATCCGGATCGCGCGTTTACGGCCTCCGAGCAATTCAACGCGGCTCAGGTCGGGGGTGGACGATAACTCGCGGGCAAGCGGGGCGACGAGCATCCGTAACGAATGATCATCGCGCGATTCAGAACTGAACGTGAGCGTCAGGAAGGGGACATCGTCAATTGAAAAAGAATTGACGGAAGGTTGTTGCACCGTCGGAGGGAGTTCTTGCCGAATGCTCATGAGCTTGTGATGGACCTTCACGAGACTTGGCTCCATCGGTTCGCCGACCTTGAAACGCACGGTGATCAGGCTGAAGTTCGGCATGCTGGCCGAGTAAACGTATTCGACGCCTTCGAGTCCCCAGACGGCGCGCTCAATCGGTTCACTGACCTTGCGCTCGACCTCGCGTTCATTGAAACCTGGTGCCATCGTCTGGATGTCGATCATCGGAACGGAAATCTGGGGTTCTTCCTCTTTCGGGGTGAGCCAGACCGCGCCCAGGCCCGTGATGATGCTTGCCATGATGATGACGGGAGTCAGTTTGGAACGGATAAAGGCTTGTGCTGTGCGGCCCGCGAACCCTGTTTTGTGGTCACTCATGTCATTCTCCTTGAACCGGCCCGAGCTGAAGGGGGTACATTGTCATGAGCCGCGACAACATGCTCAGATATTGTTCCTGAGCCTCGCTTCTCGAGAGGATGGCGTCGATTCTCCGGGAGAGAACCTCCGTGAACTGAAGCGCATTGATCATCCCGTTTTTGAAAAGCTTGCGTGATATTTCGGTTTGCTGCTCCATGATGACGATGCTGCGCGAGGCAAGGTCGATGGCGGCTCGGGTTGCGCCCAGGGCTTCCGAAAGCTGGTCGGCTTCGAGGCGTTCCTGTTGCCGTTTCGCGTCGGCCCGCGATTCTGCCGCGTTTCCGCGAAGAGAGGCCTCACGAATGGATCCGAAATTCTGGGCGTTGAAAAGATCCCATTGCAGGTAGACTCCCGCCGTATATCCCGTCGAGGAGCTTCGATCGCCTCCGGCAAGATACCCTTCCGAGAAGATCGCGATTTTGGGCAGGAACTTGGCCTTTTCCGCCCTGGTGAGGTTGTCCATTCCGCGGCTCGCGGTTTCCTCTGCCTGGACCGCGAATGAATCCGTTCGTGGTCCCCGCTTGAAAACGCCGTCCGCGAACTCATGAAATCCCTGGTCTTTGGGCCGGAATCGGTCAGGGAGTCCCTCTGCGAGGATGGCGAGTGCCCTTGCGGCAGTGGTTTTCTTCGCGGTGTTCGCGGTGAGTTCGCCATCAATTCGGTTTCGAAGTGCTTGCATGCCGAGCAGGCCGGAGTGACCGACCGGATTGGCCTTAATGCCGATCGCGTAATTGGAAATTGTTGATCCGAGGAGATCCCTGACCGGCGCGACCGTGTCCTCGCGCTCTTTCGCTATGAGAAGGGTTCCATAAAGCTCGGCTGTTTTCGCATACTCCGCGACCTGAACGGCACGGTTTTCGAGCCGTTTCGAATCCAGGAGGGTTGTTTGAAAGTCGCTCAACGCCGATCGGGATCCGCCCTCGTAAATAGGCCAGTCAATACCAAGCGTGACTCGCTCGTAAGTGGCGCGGCCAGGGTAGTTCAGGGCTTCCGGAGCGAAGTCATTCATCGTGACGCTTCGCTGAGCGAGGCGGGAAAAGAAGGACATGGCAGGATCCTGCGTCGCGAAAATCCGAGCGTCGAGGGACAGGTGCGGCCAAACATGCCGAGCAGCACGATCGTTCGCCGTCGACGCAGCCTCGGTTTCTAAAGCTCCCGCTTTTTGCATCTTGGAATGCGTGGCAACTTTCGACCAGACTTCCGCGAAGGAAAGCGCTGGCATGGGGAGGGCGGCATGCGCCACATTAAGGCCTGCGGTCATTCCGATAAGGATTACGATGAGTTTGGTCATGCTTTCCTCTTTCCGTCGGTTCTGCTGGCGAGCTCTCTTCTGAGCTCTCGCGTCATGCGGTCACGCGTCGAAAGCCTTTCGAAGAGAACGCCCCGTATGATTGAACAGGCATCCTTGACCTGCGGAATCGCGACACTGACATATTGAAAAAGCCCTTCTTTCCTGGAAGTGATGATGCCGGCGTCTTTCAAAACGCTGAGGTGTTGGGAAAGATTGGGCTTCGGAATGCCGAGAATTTCGAGGAGTTCGCTGTTCGTTCGTTCGCCTTCCGAAAGGATATCAAGAATTCTCAAGCGTATCGGATTCGCCAGGGCGGCGCAGATCTCAGCCTGCATTTCGTATACGTGGAGGTTCTTGGCGGGTTTTGGAGTAGGCATGATCGGTCTCCTTGTGGACAGTGATAACATTAGTTTATAAAGTTGTAAACTAACAAATTCATTCAAGCCGCTTCGCGAACCCGAGATAGCCTACAGAAGTGAGGCCGGTCTCGATGAACTCGAAATTATCGGGTACTTCGCGTTGACGGAGAAGTTCGAGAAAGGCCCGATTGAATTTGGGTCGGATGCCGGTCGATTCCGCGATCGAGAGATGGTGTTCCCGGCACATCGCTTCCAGCTCGCGTGGGCGAACGAAGTAAGAGAGCACATGAAGACGCTCTGGCGTGTTCTTTACGAACCATTCCAGTCCCTTGATCGCAAATAGCCAGGCAAGTGGTGTGCGATTAAACGTATGGAAAAAGAATAACCCTCCCGGGCGAAGCACACGGCTCGCTTCCGCGATGATGCGTTTCGGAGAATCAACGTGTTCCAGCAGATCCATCGCGCAGGTGACGTCGAAGGTGGAATCCGGCCAGGGCAGGTCGAAGCCCGATCCTGTAACAAAGTCGACGGATCGTGTTTCGTCCGCGTGAGCGCCAGCCGCGAGGGCCGAAGGAGAGGAATCGAGCCCTGTCACGCGATGACTGAGCCGCGCGAGGTGGATCGCGAGATAGCCTCCGCCGCAGCCGATGTCGAGAATGCGGTGACTGTCGGCTCCAAGATTGTTTTTGATCGCTCGCGCAACCCAGGGATTCTTGAATCGGGCCTCGGCCCGGAGAAGGGCGATCGGGTGAGCCGAGCCCTCGTGCCAGTCAAGGCCGGGTTCCTCATAAAAGGCGTTATTCACCGTTCTGCTTTGAGATTTGGCCATAAGAAATTCCAATATGTGACCTGATAAACGAGGAATATGCTGATCAGGGCTGTTTCGAGCAATAAGACGAGACGTTCACCGTTCCACCATAGCCAACCGGCGCCGAGAAGAAGGATCGGATGAAGCAGGAAGAGAATGGCATGTGCCCAGTGTTCAAAAGCTCCACAGCGCTTTGCATGAACCCATTCGTCCTTGGTCACGCAAAGGCTCGAAGCAATCGTCAAAAACGCGAATGTCGGAACAGCTTCGACACCCGGTTTCGCGTAGATTGCAAAACCGAGCACCGCGAGGACGCTGAGCGTATCGATCGGGTGTCCGATCCGCTCCCACCGGGGCAGCCCACGGCGCTGGTGGAAATAGAACTCATCGAATAGCATCACTGCGGCTTGCAGGGCAAATAACGCCGCGATCCAGGCTTTCATATGCACCTTCTCGCTTCCTGAGAAGCACGCCCGAGAGCGTCAGCCCAGGCCCGAAGGCAACACTCGGGATCAGGGTTCCGTTCGCGATGTCCTTGTCACGAAGAATCCGGTTCCAGATGTGGGGGAGGGTGGCCGAAGACATATTGCCACGCTCACGGAGGACCTCACGGCTTTTTGCGAGTTGCGAGGGTTGAAGTTCCAGGCTTTGCTGGACGAGGTCGATGATTTTGGGGCCGCCCGGGTGAACGGCGAAAACCGCTTCGCTCCTGTCGTGTGAATAGTCCCGATCAGCTCTTCGGAAAAGCTCTTTCATGAAGTCCGTGATCAAGGAACAGATTCGTGATGGAACATTCGAGGAAAGCGACATCTGAAATCCCCAACTTCCCGTGATCCAACGCATGTCTCCGCCGGAATCGCGCGCCATCACCTCGTGCATTGACAGGATCTCAAACCCTGGCTTTACGATACCGTTTTGCACCGAATAGCGGATCGCACCATCCGCGAAAAGGCTCTGCACCACGAGTTGTTCGGGAGCATGAAGAAGGGGGTCAAGGTGCAACGTGCAGAATTCGGTATGGACGATGTCGGCCCGTGAGTCGGGTTCGAGTGACCCGAGCCCGCAGGCCACGCGGATCGCTGGAATCGCGGCCGAGCACCCCATATGATAAAGATGGGTAACTTGCGTGCGAGTACCCCATCCTTTGCTTTCCACCAATTTTTGCGCGGCACTCGGAGAAACGTATCCCGTACAGGTGACGTGCAGAAGGTTACGGGGCGGTTCCGAGGTCTCACGATATGCTGCGGCAAAGACGCGCTCTGCGCCCTCCTGGAAAAGCTGCATTCTGACATCGAGCGGGGCGCCATGGGGATTCTGAATCACATTGTAGAGGCGCATTCTCTCCCAGTCGCGATGTGTGACTTCATCGAATTCGTGAGCCCGGCTCGCAATCCTGCTCGAATCGCATCCAAAACGTGCGATGAAACGGCGCATTTTTGATTCGAATTCGGAAGGTTCGTTGCTTTCCGCGCGAGCGTGGGCTGCGGCAAGCCAATCCAGAATCAGGTCTTGCGGGCTCAGGTAACGCGGCGGAATTTCGTCAAAATCGCTGAGAATTGAGCGTTGATTTCCCTGCATCAGGGGAGAGTCAGATGCAGAATGCGGGCCTTCAAACAGCTCATGCCGCTCGAAGCCATGGCTTCCGAAATTCCTTTCAGGATCGCCTCGCGATGCTCGGGATTGCCGTTGGCGAGAAGACGTCTCAGAATTCCGAGTGCTCGCGTATCGTTTCGTTGAGCGAGCGCGAATGCCGAGTAGAACCTCACATCATCTGCCGGGTGGCTGAGCATATCTTCCCAGAGTCGAAATGCTTCGGGAGTAGCGGGGAGGTCCCGCAGAGCGAGCGCGGCGTTTTTATAATACGGTGCACTGCCACTACTCAGGAGTTTTTTGAGAAGCGGGATTGATTCTGGCCCTTTCCGCTTTGCCAATCCGCTGCCGAGATACCGGCCGGTATCATCACGAAACCGTGTAAAAGGTTCGGAATATCGATGTTCGAAAATCCAGTCCATGACTTCGAGAGCGCCCGGATGACGATGGTACGAGATTGCCTCCACCGACTCCTTGACCACTTCGGGTGTTCCGTCTGAAAGGGCTTTCTGCAGCAATTTAAGGGTCGCGAGATCTCCGGGGCCGTTGCGAAGCTTTAACGTTCTGACCGCACTCAGGCGGAGCTCCGGGTCGGCGGCCCCCAGGGCTTCATCGAGCTTTGCCAGAAAAGGTTTGGGAGCCGGACCCTGATCGCGTGGCACGGGGACGCAGAAACGTTCGAGCTCGCGTGCCACGGGAAGCGTACGCCACTCTTCCAGGATGGGCTTGAGCATGTCATCTTCCAGGTGGCGGTATATGGCGAAAGTATCATTTCGATAATAGAATGCCCGGGCCGTATCGTGTCCGTAGGCCCACGGTTTCGAGTATTGGGCTCCGAAGGAACTCGAATCCAACATGCCGAAGCGATCCGCGAGCCGCGGGTCCTTGATCTGAACGCCGCCGAAATCCACGGCGGCTCCCATCTCCGAAGCCTGCTTGGCTCCTTCGGAATCGATATAGATTTTATCCGGAACCTTGAGTCCGTTCGGCCGTCCTGCATTCGCCTGTCTGCCGTACAGGGCAGCCGGGACTTTGGTGCCATGGCCTTTTAAAATTTCGAAAGGCAGGGAGATGATGAAGTAGGATTCGACCGTTTGTAATCTTTTCCCTCCGGTCGCGTGATGCAGATCAAACAGCTTTTGTGCAGCGTTCTGACGCGTGACTTCCGCGATCGCCTCGCCGAGCGACATCAGGCCGTCGGTATGGTTTCGAATATGGATTTTGTTGATCTCGTCCCAGTTTCCCGCGGCTGCTTTGAAATCAGCGATCTGCTTGAGGAGCGAAGGGGAGCCTTTTCGGTGTCCCGCCCCTTTAAGATCGATGAGTCCTCCGTTTTTGAACCCGGTCTCTTCCACCGCGGCGCGATCATACGTAACCGGGCGCATGCCGAACTTCGTTTTTCCCTTCTCGACCGGAATCGGGGTTTGCCGAACATCGTTCAACTCGAGCTGGGCTTCACTGATGTAACCGAAGCGATCGAGAATCCAGGTCGAAATCTGCGTATCCGTGAGCGGCCGTAAATCCGGGAAGTCTCGTCGGAGCGCGGCAAAATCGGCCCAGGCTACCTTGGCGCCTTTTACGCGAACCATCTTGTCGCCAATAGTTCCCGAGGGGAGATCCGCGTAGCGTTCCGGGCGATAGTACTCGTCGGCATATCCCGGTGAAAAAGCGAATAGGAGCAAAAGGAATAGCTTCACAGTTCTTTATCGGCAAAATCAGGAAAAATTTGAAGTTGCCGCCAGGACCTTGCCAACGAGGTAAAGGGAACCCGAAATCACGATCCGATCTCCCGGGGTGGCCTGCTGTGAGACCCGTCTCAGGAGCGCGTGAACATCGGGGTCCTTGTCGCTGGACAGGTTGAGCCATTTGCCGGAATAGGTCACGAGTTTCCGCGTCTTGTAGGGCGTTTCGGTGAGGTAGAGCTTGACTCGCGGAAGTTCCAGAATCTTTTCGAACATCGAATCGGAATCCTTGTCGTGGGCGATTCCGAGAATGAGATGCAGCTGATTCCAGCTGAGTTGTCTCAGAATCTCGATCAGGCTTGTGATGCCTTGCGGGTTATGATCGCCCGAAAGATGAACGGGGCAGGGGCAGCCTGGAATCGAAATTTCCTGAAATCTTCCCGGCCATCGCACTGAAGCGAGACTCGGGAGATGGGGGGAGGGATCGAAGCCAAGTTCGGCAAATATGCTGAGCGCGGTCGCGGTATTTTCGGCGCCTCGCAGACCGGGAAGCGTCAGTTTGGCGCGGCCCCAAGGCGTCATGATTTCATCTAGCGAAAGAATATCGACTGGCACCGCTGGCTTCCATTCGGAGTTCGTGAGCTTTTCGGTTTGGGCCCGCAGAGGTTCGAGCGACGGGTCGAGCGGGCTGTAGATCACGTGGCCGCGGGCTGGAATCACTCCGAATTTTTCCGCGGCGATTTCCGAAAGGCTGTTTCCCAGGAGGTTTTGATGATCCAAACCGAGACGGGTGATCGCGCAGAACTGGTGCGGAATGGCGTTCGTCGCGTCAAGTCTTCCCCCGAGTCCGACTTCCCAGATGGCAAAATCGATTGGAGGGGAAGCTTCGCCCGAATAGAAGATCCAGGTA
The DNA here is from genome assembly GCA_035291325.1 of Bdellovibrionota bacterium. Taxonomy (GTDB): domain Bacteria; phylum Bdellovibrionota; class UBA1018; order UBA1018; family UBA1018; genus XYD1-FULL-55-31. The sequence goes on from DATDSK010000285.1 coordinate 18,673, forward strand.
GCAATCAAGGTGAGTGCTTCAAAATGTGTCAGCTCTTCGCTTTCGATCAGTTTGGAAACCGCATGGTAGGCGCTGACGAAAGTTTCCTGCGAGATGTCCTGCTCCGCTACGCGGATACGTTCGGTCGTTGAAACAAGGTGGGGCGATGTGTACAGACCGGCTCTGATCCCCGCCGAATGAAGAAGCCGGCTTAATGTCGCCGAGACACTGCCTTTCCCGTTGGTGCCGGCGATGATGATGTTTTTGGCTGGGACGATCCTTTCCAGGAGTCCGGCCCGTTTCAAGGCCCGTCGGGTGGAGTCAAGTGCCGGAGGACGCGTCGGCATCATGCAGCGTGCCTCCAGAAAACGGGTGATTTCGCTGAATTCGCTGTGCTGGTACAAAGTTGTCATAGCCGATTTCCGAGTCGGAGCGAGCGCTCGTTTGAACGAGGCGAGTGTACGCGAATGTAATCAATTCCTGAAAGCGCTAAGCGGGATGAAAGTACGGCGGTTTCCAGGTCTCGATCGCCCGCCGGAACGAGGTCATCCGGGTCCAGGAAACGCTTTCGGGAGTGGCCGATCAGAACTCTTGTTCCGAGTTTCAAAAACTCCCGACTTCTCTCGAAAATCGTTTGATTCTGTCGGGCTGTTTTGCCGAAGCCGATGCCCGGATCAAGAATCAGGCGCTCGCGCGCGATGCCGGCGCGGGTCAGGGTGGAAATCCGTTCGGTTGCCCATTCCATCAGCTGACTGATGGGATCAAGTTGCGGGTTCAATACGACGTTCCGATTCGGTGGGATGGTGAGTGAATGCATCACGACGAGATCGCAGGAAGTCTCCTTCGCGAGTTCGATCATTCTGGGATTCGTGAACCCCTCCACGTCATTGATCCAGTCGACCGGGCACTCGCGATTCACCCATTGCGTAACTTCGGGATGCCTTGAATCAAGGCTGAAGGTGATTCCGTAGCGGTTCTTCAGGTCCTGAATTGCGGGAAGAACGGGCAGGAGACGGTTGTATTCCTCTTCAGGGCTGAGGGGGCGCGCGTCCGGGCGGGTCGACTCGCCTCCCAAGTCGATAATAGTGGCGCCTTCACGAACCTGCGGCTCAAGGCGCCTGAGAAGTGAGGTCCCGGTTCCTGGCGAACCGCTCTCTGAGAATGAATCGGGTGTGACATTCAGAATCGTGACAATTTCCGGCCAGGCGAAAGGCGCCCGCCGAGTGCGGAACGGTACCTGATCGTGATGTGAGTAGCGCCATTCGAGTGGTTCACGGCGTGGATCGGGCCGTTCGAGACAATCTTGAAGGGGTAGAAGGGCAAAAGGACGTTTCGTGAGCTCGGAATGCGGAATGGTGATTTCGGCACTCGAAACCGGAGGGGCGCCCCAATCGAGAATGTCAATGTCGATGACCCGCGGTGACCAACGGGGACCTTCCGCTCGTCCGAGAGTCCGTTCGAGCACCTTCACTTGCTCGAGAATCGCTCCCGCGTCATTTGAGCTAAGCGCGGCGCGATCACGAACTCGAAGCCGTAAGGCCGCATTCAGGAAAGGACGATTCCATTCCGGCGGAGCTCCACTGGGAAGAAGCGCTTCGGAAGCATAAATCGGCGATACCGCGAGAAGTTCAAACCAGGTATGACACTGGAGAAGCCGCTTGGCTCGGCGAAGCATGGCGAGCGCATCGATGGGCGTTTTCCCTGAATTCGAGCCAAGGCCCAGAATGAGCTCATTCGGATTCAACATAGCGGTAACCTCGCTGGAGCCCGGGAATCGGGACCGCGATTTTGGATATGCTGAGTTCCCAGCGGACTCCGGGAACATCGAAATGTTGTTTCAAGGCACGAATCAGGGACCCGGAAAGCCCTTCGACGGTTGCAAAGGGCTTTTCCGAGGCTGTGTTCCGGACCACAGAGCAGATTGCGTTTACGTCGATTGTGTCATTCAGATCATCAGTGAGTGTTGCTTTGAAGCCGTCGCGCTTTTCGACCCTTATTGTGATTTCGACGGGTTGATACCGGGAGCGTTCATCTTCTGAACATCCGATCCTTAACTCAAGGCGGAACTCGGGAATCTCGATGCGGGATGCCATGAACTTGGAATTTAGTGAAGGGGGAGGGATAAATCCAATAAAAAGAAAGGAAAACGAACGGCTCTGCTGTCTGAGCGGGCTTGATTTTGTCTGCCATCGTCAAAGTTGCGATCTATTTGCGGCACGGATTTGAAAAATTGCTAAAAATTGCGAGATTCTGGATAAAAAGTATGAGGGCCTGGTTGTGACTCGGAGACAAGTTAGGACAGGGCTCCTTAAGTAATTCTGGCCATAAATGTCCTCACGTCTCCTTGAATTTTCGAAGCACCGCAAACAAACCGCAACTTTGACGACGAGAGTCCCGACACGTCTCTTTTCGAGCCCAGCCTTTTGGGCTTCGAAGAAGGTCACTTGCTCATATTATTACACATGTGTATAAGTAGTGAGTATGGCTCGTCGTCCAGGAAACGCCGATCGCCGGTTGATCGCTGCAGCGAAGGAAATCGTCATCGTACAAGGATGCTCGGGACTCCGAGTGCGCGATGTCGCGCGCCGGGCCGGAGTCAATCTGGGAATGTTCCACTATCATTTTCAGAACAAAAAGCGGTTTACACGCATTCTTTTGACGGAATTTTACGAAGGCTTTTTTAAGAAGTTCAGTATTGCTTCCCGGGAAGGGCCGGATGCCTTCACGCAACTCAGGAACGCCCTGCTCGCGATGGCGAAGTTCATTCGCGCTGAACGGCACCTCGTCGCGGCTATTCTCAAGGATGTATTGAACGGCGATCCTGAGGTCACACGGTTTGTTCGCGCCAATCTTCCCCGACATGCGGGGGTGATTCACGAACTTCTGTTCAAGTGCCAGCGGGAGGGGAGCTTGAAAGAGATGCCGGTGACACATGCGATGGCTTTCGTCTTGACGGCCGTGAATGCGCCTACCCTGATCGGAGGGGTCATCGAAAAAGTTGGGCCTGCGGATTTTCGCGAGCTTGCCCTCTTTGTTTCGGATGATGCCATCCTCCAACGGGTTGATCTCGCGATGAAGGGATTGAAGTCATGAAGCTCTTTTTCATTGTTTTAGCTGTTTTTCTGGCCCAAGCGGCTCTTGCGCGGGCGGAAGTGCTCGAACTTGGCTTTCGCGAAGCCGAAAAACAGGCGCTCGCCTCGTCAAACCGCCTGAAGGCGGCGATTTCGGACGCGAACGCCGTCACGGAACAAGCCGACGCCCAATATGCGGCTCTTTTTCCGCGGGTCTCGCTTGACGGCAATTACAGATACATCAGCGAGGTGCCGGGGCTGGCGGTTTCGCCAGCGTTTCCGCCGATTCAATTCGGAGCCCATTCCAACTACAGCATCGGTCCGGCGCTGAATTATACGCTGTGGGATACGGGCGCCGCGCGCAAATCATATCGTGGAGCACTGAAACTCGCCGAGGCACGGGATGAGGACCGGAAGAATACGCAGCTTCAGCTTCTTTTTTCCGTCCGATCCTCTTACGTCCGGGTCCTTCTTGCACTTGAAGAGCTCAGGCTCGTGAACGATTCGCTGCGGCTCGCCCGGGCGCAGAACCGCGACGTCACGAGCAGATACCAGGCTGGAGCCGCAACGCGACTTGATCTTGTAACCTCAGGAAGGCAGATGTTGAACTACGAATTGCAGTTTGCTCAACGTCAGGCTGCGCTGGCCACGAACCTCAAGGACCTGCTTGCTCTCGTCTCCGGAACTGAGGCATCCGGCATTGACCGGATCGACAGGCCCGGACCGCCGAACGTCGAGAATGTTTCCCTCGTGTTGAAGTTCGACTCGTTTCAGAAATTGCTGGCGCAAGAGAATCGAAGTGAGCCACCTCCGCCCGATGGTTCCCAACCACAGATTCAGTCCCAGTCGCTTCTCTCGGAGTCCCTGGAATTGACGGCGGCAAGCCAGCGAGCGTTGTTTTATCCGACAGTTCAACTCTCAGCCAAAGCGACTCTGGATTATCCGAACGGGCCGATCATGGAGCGGGTCCGTCAGAATACCGTTGCGGTGACTCTCTCGATGCCGCTTTTCGAAGCAGGACGGGTCCGTCACTTGGCTGCGGAGCGCTTGAAGAACGCCGAGGCCGCGCAGCACCGCCGGGATCAGGTCAGGCTGGATATGGAACGTGACTTCGTCAAGGCCCGGGTACTCCTGAACAGCTTGCGAGAGCAACAAAAGCTCGCGGCAGAGGATGTTGCGAGATCAGAAGAGGCGGCAGGGTTATTTTATGACTCCTACAAGGCCGGAAAGGTGAATCTGACCGACGTTCAAAGCGCGAACGTTCAATCATTACAGGCTAAAGTGAATGCTGCACGGATTGATGCACAGATTTTGGATCAGCTCAACGCATTGAAAGCTCTCTCGGGAAAGGAAGTGAATCCATGAAAAAACGGGTGTTGATCGGAATAGCGGTCGTCGTAATCGCCCTTGTTCTGGTGAAAGTGGTCTTTTTCAGGCAGGAGTTTCTATTCGCGGGCACGTTGGAGGCAACGAGGGTCGACCTCTCCGCTCGTCTCGCTTCGACCATCGCCTCCGTCAAGGTTCAGGAAGGGGAGCATGTCACGGAAGGGGAGGAACTCCTCGCGCTCGACTGCGAGGACATCAAAATCGCGGCTGAGCTGGCAAAGGAAAACTTCGTTCGCAACGCGCGTCTCTTCAAGGCGGGAACCGTATCGCAAGAGGCCATGGACCAGGTAAAAAACAGAAAACAGGACGCTGATATTCGGCTGAACTGGTGCGTTGTGCGATCGCCGATTTCCGGAACGGTGCTTAGCCGTTACCGTGAGCCCGGCGAGTGGGTCAACCCCGGGACTAAACTTCTTAGCCTGGCTGACATTCGGGATATTTGGGCTTACATTTACGTGCCTCAAACTGAAATCGCCAAGCTCAAACCGGGGATGACGCTCAAAGGATACCTTCCCGAATCGGATAATCGTGAGTTCGAGGGCAAGATTATGAAAATCAACGAGGAGGCCGAATTCACGCCCAAAAACGTTCAAACGAGGGCTGAACGCACTCGACTCGTGTTTGGCGTTAAGGTGGGCTTCCGGGGGTCCAACGCCGAGGAGATTCTCAAGCCCGGGATGACAATCGAAATCAAATTGCCGGAAAATTAACCATGGAGCCCATTTCGATCACCGTCCGGGGACTTCGGCGAAGCTTCGGTCAGACACTGGCACTGAAGGACGTTGATCTGTCTTTCAATGCCGGACATATGCACGGCGTGATCGGTCCGGAAGGAGCGGGCAAAACGACTTTAATGCGACTCCTTTTGGGGTTGCTCAAGCCGGCCGCCGGGACCGTCGAGTTCAGCCAGGCTGGAAAGCCGGTGGAATTCAATTCAATCCGCCCCGCGATCGCGTACATGCCACAGCAGCAGAGTCTCTATCCCGATCTTTCCGTCGGCGAGCATCTCGACTTTTTTAAGGAACTCTACGGCATTGAACGGAAGGTTTATGAAGCGAAACGCGACGAACTTCTCGAAATCACCCGGCTTGCGAACTTTGTTTCAAGGCCCGCGGGACAGCTTTCAGGCGGAATGTACAAAAAGCTCGGACTTATGTGCGCCTTACTTAGATCTCCGCGCGCGATGCTGCTGGACGAGCCCACGAACGGCGTCGATCCGATCAGTCGCCGGGAATTCTGGGAGCTCCTGTATCGGCTCTCCGATCAAAATATCCTGATCATTGTCACGACGGCATACATGGATGAGGCCGAACGCTGCGGAATGGTTCATTTGCTTGAACAGGGCGAACTCGTGGCTGAAGGCCAGCCTCGCGAGTTGCTTGAAAAGGAAAACGTGCGGACCTTCGATGAGTTATTCCTGCGCCGAGGTGGGAATGGCTGACCAGACTGTCATCGTTCGCGATCTCACCGTCAGATTCGGCGACTTTACCGCCGTCGATCGGATATCGTTCGAGGTCGGACGAGGGGAAATCTTCGGCTTTCTTGGTGCGAACGGCGCAGGGAAGACGACGACGATCCGCGTTCTCTGCGGGCTTCTCGTGCCGAGCGAGGGCTTCGTCAAGGTGGCGGGAACGGGGTTTGAGCAGGGAGATCGGGTCATCAAGACGAAAGTCGGTTACATGTCCCAGAAGTTCACGCTCTACAACGACCTTACGGTTGAAGAGAACCTGAGTTTCATCGCCAGTCTGCGCAAGCTTGATACGAGACGTTACGTCGAAAAGCGCAAGGAGCTTCTGGAGTTCATTTCCTTCGATCGGCCTCTGGGGACGCCGGTTCGGGATCTTCCGGGCGGGACGAAGCAGCAGGTATCTCTTGCCGCAGCGCTACTGCATGATCCTGAAGTCGTGTTTCTGGATGAGCCCACGGCGGGCGTGACCCCCGCTTCCCGAAATCTGTTCTGGAAACTGATCCGGAAGCTCTCGGCTGCCGGCAAAACGGTTTTCGTCACCACCCATTACATGGACGAAGCCGAACAGTGCGGTCGCATCGCTTTGATGAGAGAGGGGAGAATCATCGCCCTCGATACGCCCGAAAATTTGAAACGCGTCGTTTTCCCGGGAGCTGTTTTCGAGTTCGACCCAAAGACCCCTCTCAGCTTCGCGGAGGTCGCCGCAATCGAACATCTTGATCTCTTCACGTTCTTCGAGCCGTATGGATTGCGTTTCCACGCCGCGATTCGTGAAGGCAAAGATTGGGACCGGGCGCGCCCCGAATTGGAAAGGAAGTTTACTATTCGGAAAATTGAGCCATCGCTCGAGGATGTCTTCATCAAAACCGTGGAAGGGAAGAAACGATGAGACTCTTTTGGAACCGGGCGGGAGCGGTCGCCAGAAAAGAAGTGTTCCATATCCTCCGGGACCCTTTCGCGCTCGCGGCGGCTCTCGGGCTTCCCGTGCTCATGGTCATCATTTTCGGGGTTTCCATCGAGTTCAACATGAAGGACATTCCGCTGGCCGTGAACGATGCCGATCAGACGAGAAGTTCCCGGATGCTGCTCGATCGGTTCGCGAGTTCCGGTTACTTCGGCGTTCGTCGCGTTGTTTCGCCGCAGCAAGGGATTGCTGAATTAACCGATCAGAAAGCCCGCGCGGCGCTGGTCATTCCGCCTGACTTTGAAAGCGAGCTCATTTCGGGACGTCAGGGGCAGCTTCAGCTTCTGATCGACGGCTCGGACAATTCAACGGTCGGGCCTGTGTCAAATTACGTGAATCGAATCGTCGGCGCCGGTGCGCCAGCGCTCTATGATCTTCGCGCGCGGTATCTCTTCAATCCGGAACTCGACAGCCGGTGGTTCGTTATTCCCGGGCTGACGGTCGTCATTATGGCGATTCTTTCGATTTTGCTGACGGCGCTTACGATCGCCAGGGAATGGGAAAACGGCTCAATGGAGCTTCTTCTGTCGACGCCGGTTCGACCGGTTGAGATCATCGTCGGGAAGCTCGCGCCTTACGGTGTGCTCGGTGTCATCGCGATCGCTTTCGTCTACGTCATCGCCCGTGCCGTATTTCAGATTCCGTTTGTGGGTAATCTCGCGGTCTTCGGTCTGGGCAGTCTCCTTTTCCTGGTTACCTACCTCGCGCAGGGACTTTTGATTTCCGTGGTGGCGAGAAATCAGCAGGTCGCGATGCAGTTGGCGATGGTAACCGGGATGCTGCCGTCGAATCTGATTTCGGGGTTTATTTTCCCGATCGAGAGCATGCCGGCCTTTTTTCAATATCTCACGATGCTGCTTCCCGCTCGCTGGTTCATGCGAATAGCGCGGGACACCTTTCTCCAGGGGTCCGGCCTCATCGAGTTGAAAGTGCCTTTTCTCGCGCTTACGTTTCTCTGTTTCGCGATGATTTTCCTCGCGACCCGGAAATTCAAAAGGGATCTCGAACCATGAACCGGACGCTCCTGGGCTTTATTCGCAAGGAATTGATTCAGACGCTTCGGGATAAACGGATGCGGGTGCTTTTGTTCGTGGTGCCCGTGATTCAGTTGACTCTTTTCGGTGTGGCACTTTCAAACGAGGTCAAGAATATCAGGCTGGCTTCTGTATATTCGCCGGGTGACGCCGTGATGCAAAAGATTCATGACCGGAGTATCGCGAGCGGATGGTTTCTTCCCGTTTCGAGACAAGCTTACGGCGATCCCTTTGAGCTGATTCGCGGCGGAACGGCGGATGCCGTGCTGGTCGCACCGCCCGGCGGTCTTACCCGGGCGCTTGGCAGGGGAGATGCGAAATTGCAGCTTCTTCTCAATGCGACGAACGTGATCGAGGCGCAGGCGATGGAATCGTACGTCTCGGCGATTGTGCAAAGGACGATTCTCGAAGATCTGCGACTCGATCCCCCTGAACCTTCGATTCAGGTGAATAGCCGGGTTCTTTTCAATCCGAGCCTCGAGACCGCGATCTTCATGGTTCCCGCAACCCTTGCCATGGTCATGATCATTACGACGATGGTCATGACGAATAATGCGATTGTCCGTGAAAAAGAAATGGGGACCTTCGAAATGCTGATTTCAGCGCCCGTTTCCCCGGCTGAAGTCATTTACGGCAAGACGATTCCTTATGTGATCCTCGGGATGTCCAATTTTCCGTTGATCCTGGGGGTCGCCGTCTTCGTTTTCGGCGTGCCCATGAGGGGTTCGGTGTTGGTCCTTTTCCTGGCCGCTTTTGCTTTTGTCTGCACCGCGGTCGCGCTCGGCACCCTGATCTCAACATTTTGCAAGAATCAGCAGCAGGCGACCTTAGCGGCGTTTCTATTTCTATTCCCCATGATCATGTTCGGGGGCCTGCTTTTCCCGATCGAGAACATGCCCGTTTCGATTCGCTGGGTTGCGTATCTGGATCCCCTTTATCACTACATCGGGTTGCTTCGAAATATCATGCTGAAGGGCGGAGGACACGCGTTTGTCGTGACGCACATTCTCGCCCTTGGGCTGATGGCGCTCGTCAGCGTGGTCTGGAGCTTCAGACGCTTCCGGACTACGTTATGAGGTCGTGTAAACGTCAAACGAGGGCGGATTCTGCAGGTGCCGTTTGACCGTACACAGTTCAACGGCTTGAACGATGCTGTCTTTATACCTCTCGGGGAAGTCGCTCGGGAGCCGGATTTCGAGCGATAATTTCGTATAGAGATGTTTTTCGTCGTCGTAGGTGAAACGCTGGATCAGTTCGAGCCCGTCCGTTGATATATTGCGTTTTTTGCAGAAACTGAGTGCGAAAATCCCGGCGCAAGTTCCGAGTGAGGCGAGAAATAGGTCAAAAGGTGCCGGCGCGCTGCCGTCGCCCCCGCTCGAAACGGGCTGGTCGGTCAGGACGGTGTAGCCGTCGTATTCAGCGGTGACCTTTTTGTTTCCGGGAAACCGTATTCTCATTTCGTTTTCGTTCATGTCGCAATCCTTTCTTTAGCAAGACTATTCCAAGTAGGATGAAGGGGATACTGAAAAGCTGGCCGAAATTGACGGGAAGGAAGAGTTCCGAGGTGACTTGCGCTTCCTTGAGAAACTCGATCAGGAAGCGGAGCGTGAATACGCCGACGAGAAATGAACCGAACAGAAAGCCCGGGACTTCGTCAGAACGCCGTTTCCGGTAATGCCACGAGACAAAAAGAAAGACGAGCAGATAAGCCATCGCTTCATAGATTTGCGTGGGATGTCTCGGGACCGCATCAATGCGCGTGAAAACAAAAGCCCACGGCAAGTCAGTTGGTTTGCCGACAATCTCCGAGTTCATCAGATTTCCGAGGCGAACGAAGGCAGCACCGAGCGTTACGGGAATCGTGAGCCGATCGAGGAGCCAGAGATAGGATTTCTCGAAGGAGCGGCGGCGCTTAAATAAGTAAAGCGCGATCAGCACTCCGAGCACCGCGCCGTGACTCGCCAGCCCGCCTTCCCAGACTTTGAGGATGCGGACGGGATCCCGGAGGTAAATGCCGGGCTCATAAAACAGCGTGTGCCCCAGCCGGGCGCCGATGAGGACGCCGAAAAACAAATAGTTCAGCAGC
>DATDSK010000286.1:0-3994 GCA_035291325.1 Bdellovibrionota bacterium
GCGGGTCTCCTGACTTTTCCCCAATCCATCAGCGTCATGCTGGGCGCGAATATCGGGACGACGCTCTCGATGCAGATCGTGTCGCTTCATGTGGAACGGTTCTGCTATCTCGCCATTTTCCTCGGCATCGCGCTCAATCTGATTTCGAAACGGGAAATCGCCAAGCACATCGGAATGTTTATTTTCGGTTTCGGCCTGCTCTTTCTCGGAATGTCCGTGATGAGCGAAGCAGTCGGGCCGCTCAAGGACTCCGGGTATTTCGAAGTCCTGACCCGCAATACGAACGCGACCACGTTGTCTGGAATGGTGCTCGGGGTTTTGCTTTCGGCTTTGTTCACGACCGCGATTCAAAGCAGCGGCGGAACGATCGGCATTCTCTTCGCGCTGAGTACGGCCGGGGTGTTTAATTCACTCGCCCATGTTTTTCCGCTCATCCTCGGCGCGCATATCGGGACCTGCACGACGGCGCTGCTTGGCTCCTTCGGCACTCAGATCAACGCGCGCCGGTCGGCGCTGTCGCATCTCATGTTCAACGTGATCGGGGCAATCGTCGCGATCGCGATGTATCCGCTGTACGCCAAAGCCATTCCGGCGACCTCGACCGATCTCCTTCGGCAGATCGCGAATACCCATACCCTGGTCCAGTTGATCAACGGGATCGTCTTCCTTCCGTTCACCGCGAAATTCGCCGAGTTCATCATCCGGATTTCGCCCTCAAAGAGCAAGGAGCCTGAAAAGAGCTACCTCGAGGACCGCCTGCTCGAAACGCCCGAAAAAGCCATCCTTGCCGCTTTGATGGAACTCAAGCGGATGTCCTCCATCGCCCGAGAGATGTTCCAGATGGCGATGCGCGGTTTTCTCGATCTCGACCCGGGGAAGTTTCACTATGTCGCGAAAAGCGAGGAAGTGCTGGATACGCTCAAGGACGCAATCGGCGCTTACCTGCTTTCCCTCGCGGAACGCAACCTTTCCCGCCGGCAATCCATTATCATCCATTATCTTCACACGGCGACGAGTGACCTTGAGCGTATCGGAGATCATGTCGAGGCGATGGCTGAAGTGACGCGCGAAAAGCTGCAGCGAAAGCTCTGGTTCGAGGAGGAGGAAGTCCTGGACCTCATCGAGCTCTACAAGAAAGCGGACAGCATTCTCGCTCTGATCGTGCAGTCGCTCGAACCTTCATTCTACGATTCCCCCGCCAAACTCGCGGGCGACATCCTCGATCACCGGGCCCAATATGTCGCCTTGAGCCAGCAGATCAAACGCAAACACAGCGATATGATCCTCGAGAAGAAAGAAAACGCGCTGAACAGCATCTTCTTCCACCGCATGGTCATCTGCTTCGACAAGCTCGTCAAACACTCAAAAACAATAGCGCTCGTCGAGAAAGAACCTTTTTTCTTCCTGAAAAAGCACAAGCTCGACCGTAAGATCGAAAAGCTTCAGGCAATGGAGAATCAAAAAAACACGCCGTTCGCTTACGACAGCAAGATATTCGAGGAATGATCCTCTTCTCTCATCAGCGATTCCTTCAAAGTGGTGCGGGCCCGGTACATGAGGCATTTTACCGCCGAAAGACTCAGGTTCAACCGCGCCGCGATGCTCTCATACGAGAGCCCATGCACCACTCTCATCAGTAGCACCTTCTTTTGAAGCCGGCTCAGGCATCCGAGGAGCCGGAAAAAGCCTCGGCGGTCCTCCTTTGCCACGATCACGATATCGGCGATCGGCAGCGCACAGGGAAGTTCCTGCACGTCGGTCACCTCGTCTGATTGATGCGCATCCTTGACGGATCTCCGCTTCCTGATCCAGTCCACAATCGTATTTTTCGCGATGGCCCAGATCCAAGGGGCAACATCCAAGCGAAGGTCGAAGGAGCAACGTGCCCGATAGGCTTTCAGAAAAACATCCTGCGCCAGTTCTTCCGCAACGGCGTGGTCGTTGGTTCTTTGAAACATGAATCGTACGATGGGAAGCCTGAATGCCGCGTAGATTCTGGAGAAAGCCCCCTGGTCGCCGCTCTTGAAAGCCATCAATTCATTCTTCACTCTTCAATCCTCCCTGATTGCTGAAATAGCCGTGAAGCTTGCCGAGTACCGGCCGTTTTTAAATTTTCCTTGTGTAACAGCGTATCCGGTTTGGCCTTCCGATCAAGTTTTTTTTAACGCTGTCCGTCAAGCAAGCGGTTATGGCTTCACTTCTTCTTCTTTACCCCGCTCGATTCGAATGAGACGATCACGCGAAAAGGGGGCCTTCTTCATGAGACCTGTTCACCTTCCTTGTTCGTTCATTTTCGCGGTTTGCACCCTCTCGCTTTCATTCGGCTGTTCCACGAGCCGCGTGAACCCCAAGGGCTCGCATCAGCGACATCTGGCATCGGCTCAGGCAGCGCATGAAAGCCCCGAATTCCAGGAATTCGTGTCACTCATGGAAGAAGCTCTCGTCTGGCGGGCCAAGGCATCGGAATTCGCTTTCCTCGTGAAGGATTCCCTGGCAGGCGGTCACCTGACCCCTGATCAACTCATCAAGCTTCATGAGAGCGGCCGGGCTTATATCGCCCTCCGTGCCCGGATTCTCCAGATCGTGAGCCATTCGGAATGGATGGTCGCTCCTCATCTTGAAGTGACATTTGCCCCTCGTCAGGGAACCGATATCTCGAAAGCGAAGCACCCGAACGGCGGTTTTGTACGCCTATTCAAGGGAAAGACCACCATCTCGATCGATCCCAGCGATGCGGAGGGACTGCTCCTTCTCGACAAGCTGAAGACGTCTCTCGCTGCCGCGCTTGTGCTCTATGATAATTACCTTGTCGGAATTTACCCGTATTACGAGAATTCCCGTATCCGTTACCTCATCAACAAAGACGATCCAGAAATGCGAGATGAACTGACGAAAGTCACTTCCAATTTCGTGGATCGGAAGTCCAGAAAGAAAGTCGCGAAGGCGCTCTCACTGATCGAGAAATCCGTCAGCTGGCAACGAATGAACGGGATCAATCCCACGTACGCTGAAAAATATCTCGAGATGCTTATCAGCCAAAGCCCGACGTACAACTACCTCCTGCAAAAGAAATTCAATAAAATAGGGCCGGACAAGTTCAGCGCGACCGCGACCGCGCTCCTCGATAACGCTGGATTCCTGAGCCGCGCCTTCGTTTACGTGACAAGCATGGTCTTCGGGAACGCGGTCGGTCTCGTGGAATTCCGAAAAGGCTATCTCATGTCACTTCCCGAGCAGGAAAGAGCTGAAATCGCCGCTGAACTTCAGCCGCTCGACATACTCCAGGAAAAGACACCATTCCGATTGACGGACAAATTTATCCCCGGCCACTATGGCCACGTTGCGATTTGGACCGGAAACGAAGAACAGATCAAGGCTCTCGGGGTCTGGGATCATTCTGCTATCATTCCCCACCAAAATGCCATTCGCGAGGGGCGTCGAATCATCGAGGCGCTCCGTCCGGGAGTCGAAATCAACACGCTCGATCATTTCCTTAACATCGACGACATCCTTGCATTGCGAATGCGCGAACCGGAGCTCACGTTCGAGCAGAAGCAGGAATATCTGGTCCGTGCCTTCCAGCAGGTCGGAAAAGCCTACGACTTCAATTTCGATATCGAAACCAATGAACGCATCGTCTGCTCCGAGCTCGCCTATGTCGTTTACCACAATATCGAATGGCCGACGGACAAAACGCTGGGCCGATATACGATCAGCCCCGATCATGTCGCGATCAAGGGAATTCCCGGCGGGCCGCTCATGCCGGTCCTGATGTATCACGATGGCAAAAAGGTAAACGGCAATCTCGCTGAGATTCTCCACCACTTCCTGAACGGTGATTATGAAGCCGCGAACAAGCTGATAAACGAATGAATAGAGGAATGACCATGAAGAAAACCATTCAAATCCTCGCGGGATTGGCCTTGGCCGCCTCGTTTGGATGCTCACACGCGCCAAAAGGACCCGAACCTGCCCGCGAGCCCGCCGCCGATCT
>DATDSK010000287.1:0-8074 GCA_035291325.1 Bdellovibrionota bacterium
CCGTCAGTTCACGGACTTACATCTTGAGATTGGCTTGAAGGCGATGAGCGAAATCGCTGAACGTGGTGAACACATCCGGCATTACAAATGGTGAGAACGCATGCTTAAGAAGATTCTGGATTTTTTTTCGAATGACCTGGCCATCGATCTTGGAACCGCGAATACCCTCGTTTATGCGAAGGATCGCGGGATCATCATCAACGAGCCCTCGGTCGTGGCGATTCATCGGAACGCGCGAGGACAGACCCGCGTCCTGGCGGTCGGCAAGGAAGCCAAGGATATGCTGGGACGAACGCCCGGATCCATTCAGGCCATTCGCCCGCTCAAAGACGGAGTGATCGCGGATTTCGAGGTCACGCAGTCGATGCTGAAGTATTTTATCCAGAAATCGAGCGAGCGCCGCACGTTCATTCGGCCGCGAATCATCATTTGCATCCCTTTTGGGATCACCCAGGTCGAAAAGCGCGCGGTCAAGGAGTCAGCCCAGTCGGCCGGGGCGCGCGAAGTTTACCTCATCGAGGAGCCGATGGCGGCCGCACTGGGCGCGGGCCTGCCGATTCGTGAGCCGAGCGGGAACATGATCGTCGACATCGGCGGCGGCACGACCGAGGTGGCCGTGATTTCCTTGGGTGGCATCGTTTACTCCAAATCCGTCCGGGTCGCGGGCGATAAATTCGATGATGCCATCGTGAGCTATATCAAACGCAAGTACTCGCTGCTGATCGGGGAACGCTCGGCGGAGCAGATCAAGCTCTCGATCGGTTGCGCGTATCCCTTTGAAGAGGAAAAAACCTACGAGGTGAAAGGTCGCGACCTGATCAGCGGCGCGCCGAAAACGATCGAGGTGAATTCCGAAGAAATTCGCGACGCCTTGGCCGAGCCGGTTTCGGCGGTCGTTGACACGATCAAGACCGCGCTGGAACGCACGCCCCCCGAGCTTGCCGCTGACATCGTCGACAATGGCATTATCCTGGCCGGCGGTGGAGCGCTGCTTGCGAATCTCGATATTCTCATCAAGGAAAAGACCGGGCTACCGGTCGCTCTCGCGGAAGACCCATTGACTTGCGTCGTGCGCGGGTCCGGAAAGGCCCTGCAAGATATGGATCTTCTGAGAAAGGTTGCGATTGTCTGAGGACAAAGCCCCCAAAGATTTCCAGCTGATTCAGGATCAGGCCGAGGCGGATCACCTGCTGAGCGAGGGCGCCAAATCCTTCGCGTCGACCCTGATCTGGACGAAGGATCAGCAGAACGTGATTCGCACGCATTTAACCCTCTTCAGCCGCAAGGATTCGCTGATTTGGGCGTGGACTCCGAAGAATTTCGATCTCAAGAAATTCATGAGGGAGCTCGAGGGACCGGGCGGGGTTCACGATTGCTACTTCAGCGTGTCCCTCGCCTGGGCGAATATTTTCTTCAGGACCTCGTTTTCGGGACCCGATTCCGCCGGGCTTTGTTTCCACGCCCCCGAGCGCGTTTATAAAGTCCAGCGGAGAAAGGATCTGCGCTATCGGATTCCCGAGGGACACGTCCTGAAGCTCGAATTCGACGATCCTCTTTTTCCTGATCAGAAGCAGACGAGAAAGGTGTTTGATCTGAGCGCGAGCGGTGTTTCGTTTCTCACGGACCCGAGCGACAAAGAGGTTTTTGTTGACGGGGCTGTCTTGAGAAATGTCACGTTCACGATCGATCTCCGCAAGATCGTCGCGAATGTGGAAATCAGGCACTCCAAGGAAGTCACGGTTCAGAGAAAACCCTACTTGAAAGTCGGTCTGATTTTCAAAGGCATGAGGCCGGGCGATTCACAAAAGATCGCTTCGTATGTTTTCGAGGAAAGCCGCAAGTACTTCCTCCGTTTCATTTGAGCGCCGTCTCGTGAGGACGTATGGCCTATAACCAGAAAGATTACTATTTTCACAAAGCGAAAACCGAAAAATACGCGGCACGCTCCGTATTCAAGCTGCAGGAGATAGACGAGCGGTTCAAAATTTTCAAAACCGGCTATAAGGTGCTCGACCTCGGGGCCGCTCCCGGCTCCTGGTCTCAATACGCTTCGCAAAAAGTTGGCCCCCAGGGCCGGATTCTCGGCGTCGATTTACAGCCGGTCAAGCTGACTCTCCCCAACGCTGTTTTCATCACGGCTGATTTCAGGGACCTTAATTTCGAAGAGGTCATGAAAGCGCACGGGATCGTGCCGCCGTTCGACATGGTGTTGTCCGATATGGCTCCGAAAACCACCGGGATCCGCATCACCGATCAGACGCGGTCGCTTGAACTCTGTCAAATGGCTCTCGCCGTGTGCGACAAATTTCTGCGCCCCCGCGGCAGCTTTGTTTGCAAGATGTTCCATGGAGAGGAGTTTGAGTCCTTTCGCGATGATCTCCGGGCGAGATTCGGCCGCGTCGAGGTGCTTCGTCCGAAGAGCACCCGCAAAGAGAGCAAGGAAATTTTCTTTATCGCCCTGCAGTTCAATCCGAGGTAGCCGAGCCCTCGATTCGTTCGAGAGATCGCCGGTCGAAAGCGCCGCCAAGAGCTGAATCAGAACCGATATTTGACGTTATTATGCGGCTGAATCGGGCTTGGGCCGACGGTTGCCTGGGTCATGTGTTCCCAGAGTTTAAACAGTAACTTACGAAATCCGACGGCCATTATGCTTACGAGCATGACGGCAAGCGAGAGCATCAGGATATACTCCACCAATGCCTGGCCGTTTTCATCTCTCAGCAATTGACTCATTACGGATATTGTAATGTATGATGTAAAACAATGACAACTCCAGGCTCAACTTGGCGAAATCTGACCAAAGTCCTTGCGCCCGCGGTTGCGATCCTCGTGATCGTGGTGGGCGGCCTCTACCTCGTTAAAGTATCCGTGGGCCGCGCGCCGCAGGCGCCCGGAGCCTTTGAACTGAATATCGGGAATACCGTTCCGGAATTCACTTTGTCTCGCCTGGGTGGCGGAGAATTGAAGCTCTCCGATCTCAAGTCCAAGGTGCTTTTGGTGAACTTTTGGGCAACCTGGTGCGAGGCGTGCCTGGTTGAGATGCCCTCGATCGTGTCTTTGAGATCACGCTATCTTAATAGGGGTTTTGACGTGATTTCGATTAATGTCGACGAAAATCCGGAATCAGTTCTGGGCTCCAGTCTCAAGCGGCTTGGGATCGACTTTCCGGTTTACCTGGATAGGGACGGCAAGACTTCGGAGCTTTTCGGGGTGCATGGGATCCCGCTTACCGTGGTCATGGATCAGCAGCGGCGAATCCTTTTCGTTGAAACGGGTGAAAGGGACTGGAGCGGGGAAGAGATTCGGGAGCAAATTGAACGGTGGTTGGCTGAATGAGTATGACGATCAGGGCCCCGGCCCTTCAGGATTTACGGCTTCCGCTTTTCCTGACGAAGGAAAATAAGTGGAGTGTGGGTTGGCTGATGGCGACGATGGCGACCGTCCTCTATCTCACGTCCAATCATTTCCATTTTTTTCCGCCGCAGTATCTCCCGATGTCCTGGGTCGACCAGGTTGTTCCGTTCGTGCCACTGACGATCTGGATTTATCTCAGTGAGTATCTCTTTTTCGTGGCCATTTATTTTTTATGTAAGGACATGGCGAACGCGAATAAGTACCTTTATTCCTTTTTTGCCTGTCAAACCGTCAGCGTCTTGATCTTCTGGGTCTGGCCGACGACCTATCCGCGCGAGCTTTTCCCGCTGATCCGGGAGCAACTGGATCCTCTGACGTATTTTGCATTCAACTCCCTTCGTTCGGCCGATACGCCCGCGAACTGCTGCCCGAGTCTTCACGTCAGCAGCGTCTATCTTTCTTCCTTTATTTATCTTGATGACCAGCCCAAAAAATTCCCGCTCTTTTTCATCTGGGCGAGCCTGATCGCCCTTTCGACGCTCACGACGAAGCAGCATTACCTCATCGATGTGGTCGCGGGTCTTTTTATGGCGATGACGTTCTACTGGATCTTCCACCGCTATATTCCTTACCGGCGGGTGAAGTGAGTTATAACACCTGAAATTAACTGAGATATTCTACTGGGCTAAGGTCCTTATCAGTATTCCTGATTAAGACGATAAGAAGATATGAACTTAGCCCTCGGCTGCGGGACGGCTTTCCTGCGTGTGCTGATTTGCGCAGTCGCGCTTTGTTGGGGCGCCATACGGCCCATACAGGCTGATGAGTATTATCGTCCTGACGAGCCCGTGGATCTTCCGGCCAATACCGTTCGGGATGAGATGGTCAGAATCAAGGAGGCCAAGGTCGCTTGGGCCGACCATGCGGTACTCAGGCGGGATTTCCCAACGCTCCGGCAAAAAACAAACGCGGAGATTGAACAATGGATTCTCGATCAGTTCGCCTACGTCAGCCGGACACAACTCGACCTGAGTGACGTGAGGAGTGCGGCTATTCCGGCCGATCTTTCCAGAACCCGACAAGGGTTCCGGCCGCCCGATTACAATCGCGCGGCCGTGCTTGAAGCCGGCGCCGGTCAGGGGTTTGTCGACGTGAAAGGAGTGGGGCACCCGGAGGGAAACGCCGGCTACGTGGCGAGCCAGCAGGAGCTCGCGCGCACCTCGGCGGGTGATCCTTTCAAAATGAAACAACTCAGGACTCAGGGGCACTCTGACGGCCTTATGTCGCTTGGCGAGTCGATCGCCGAAGTAACGCGTCAACGATCAGCACAGCGATTATTTGATCTCAGGAATGCGGCGACTGGATCGAATTTTCAAACCGTTGAGTCGTATTTCATTATTTCAACGCCGATCGAAATTCTCAAAGAGGGGGAGCAAACCATCCCGGCGGCGATCTACGGGAGGCAGTCGCACATCGGTCGGGTAACAGGTTTAAAAGTTCCAGACGACATTTATACGGATCCTTTCGGAAAAAAACAGGCGTCCTCATTCGGGACGGCTGTTGATTTTGGAGGGGTGCTGATTGAAGACCGGCGATTGAACTCCAATTTTGGAGCTTTTCCCGAGGCCGATTCCAAAAACCCCCAAGCTTCGAAAGCTTGGGTCTGGGGTCACGAGACTGCTGAAGCGTATCAGAAGCGAGGCGATACGAAGGCGATCTATCGGCATATCGAAGAAATGCTCGCGCCAATCGAAGGCGATTGGAAGCAGCTGCCCGTCGCCCGCGCATTGGAGCGACTTCAGAATCCCGGTGCGCGCGGACCTGAGCCAAAACCGTTTCTGGACAGGATTGCAGCTCTGATTTTCGAGGGACCCGAGAATTATCGTGGACCGGCATTTGAGACCCTCGTGGGGCGAAGGGATCGCAAGTCCCTTGCCATTCTCGAAAAAGCGCTCTTGTCCAAGACGCTGTCAATTTCGCAAAGGGCGGCAGTCGGGCTCTGTAAACACCGGCACCCCGAGGCCGCGAGCATTGTTTTGAAATATTTCACGAAAGATGCTCCGGATTGGATGATTCACGCGTTTTCGACCAACCTTGTGGGACGAAATGAATCCGAGTGGCTTCCGGTACTCCGACGGGGACTGTCGTTGAATACGAATGTCGCGATGGCCCTTGAGGGTTGGACCACGCCAGAGTCGCTTGATCTTTTCAGGATGGTTATGGCAGGAGATGACTTCGTCGCGCGCAGCCGGGCCGTCGACGCGCTGGGCGGGAGAAGTGACCCCGCGTCGTTCGCACTGCTGGAAAGGGCATTCAAGGATCCGGAGCGCGACGTTCGTGTCGCGGCGGCGAGGGCGCTACTGAAGCGGCCGGACCGGGAGGTCCCGAATCTCACACGGAAATGGCTGAATGGACCCGATATCGACGTCCGTCGAACTTTGGCGGGCTATTTGCCGGGGTCAAAGAATCCCGGGGTAATTCAGGTTCTGTGCGAGTCCTTCAATCATGAGGACGGCGAGGTGATCTGGAAGCTGAGCAGCGGGTTACGACTTCTTCCGGAGGAATTCCGCGTCGAAGTTCTCGAGGCGGCCCTTCGCAGCAAGCACATGGCGGCTCGAAAACATGCGATGGAAATTTTGGAGTTCGGGTATCACGACAAGCCTTCCCTCGTTCGCCTCATGGCAAAGCTCGCGCTAGATTCGACATACTCCCACGAAAAAGAGAAAAAGTTCTTTAACAGGGTTTTGAGCGCTTATCCTTGCTTCACGAGATGGATGCTGGGGCAGCCATAAACCCCGGCGCCCACGCGAACCGATAATACATCTCCTCGAAGCGCGCGAACGGCAGGATGGTGAAATCGGCATCCATTCCACGCTCCAGCGTGCCTTTGCGGCGTTCGAGCCCGAGCGCCTTGGCGGCGTTGTACGTGACACCCGCGAAGATCTCGCTTCGGGTCATCCCGAGATAAAGCGCGGCAATCGTCATCACCGTCGGAAGAGACAGGCAAACGCAGGTTCCCGGGTTGAAATCAGTCGAAACCGCGACGGCAGCGCCGGCATTCAGCAGCTTGCGCGCGGGCGCGTGCGCGGCCTTGAGGTAAAAGGCCGTACCGGGGAGAAGAACGGCGACGGTCGGTGAATTCGCGAGCGCGTCGATGCCGCGATCCGATATTTTAAGCAGATGATCGGCCGAAAGCGCGTTCATTCGGGCGGCGAGTTCGGCTGATTCGGTGTTCGCGAGCTCATCGGCATGCACCTTCACCGCGAGGCCGAGTTTGTGGGCGGCCTCCAAAATCCGTTGCCCTTCCTGAATCGTGTAGTAGCCCTCATCGATGAAGACATCACAGCACGAGGCGAGACGCTTCCGGGCGACCTGGGGGAGCATGACCTCGGTCAAATCACGAAGATATTCCTCGCGGCCCTGATCCTGCGGGAACGCGTGGGCTCCGAGAAAAGTCGAATAGATCGTGAGTTCCGGAAAGCGCTTTTTGAGCCGCGCGATCACCTCGAGACACTTCAGCTCTGATTCGGCGGAAAGGCCGTAACCGCTCTTGATCTCGATCGTCTTTACGCCGTAGGACGCGGATTCCCTGAGGCGAGAAACGGCAAGACGCTCGAGTTCCGCGATCGAAGCGTCGCGGGTTGCTCGAACCGTTTTGATGATGCCGCCGCCCTTCGCGGCGATCTCCTGATAGCTTGCGCCACCGCAGCGTTCGGCGAATTCATCCGAGCGGTCACCCGCGAAAACGAGATGGGTATGACAATCGACCAGACCGGGAATCACTGCTTGACGGTTGCGGAGGTTCTTTCTTCTGGCTTTCGAATATTTTTTTGGAATGGAATCGGAAGAACCGACCCATTCCACGCGATGAGGAAGCGTGCGTGTCCCCGTCTTTTTCGTGCTGAAAACCACCGCGCCGTCGACGATACGTCCGAGGTCGTCTTCCTGCACCCGGCGCCCGTCTTTTACGCGGATGCCAGAGCCGGTGAGAACTTCGCTTGCGTGGACGAGAATCTGGTAATTCGGCATCGACTGGTCCTTCAGCCCCGAGGCAGCATCGGAATTTTGCCGCCGCGCTCGGCGAAAGCACCGCGCGCGATCTCCTGGGATTTTTCATAGCCCGCGTCAGCGTGCCGGATAATGCCCATGCCCGGGTCCGAATTGAGAACCCGCGTGAGCCGCCAGGCGGCGTCTTCGGTTCCGTCGGCGACGACGACCATCCCGGCATGAATGGAGTAGCCAATGCCAACTCCGCCGCCGTGATGAACGCTGACCCAGGAGGCGCCGTTCACGGAATTGACGAGCGCGTTCAGAATGGGCCAGTCCGCGACCGCATCCGAGCCGTCTTTCATTCCCTCGGTTTCGCGATTGGGAGAAGCGACGGAGCCGCAATCCAGATGGTCGCGGCCGATCACGATCGGGGCTTTGACTTTTTCGGTCTTGACGAGATTGTTGAAGAGGAGCCCGGCTTTTTCGCGTTGACCATAACCGAGCCAGCAGATCCGGCACGGGAGACCCTGAAACTGAATTCGTTCTTCCGCCATGGCGAGCCAGCGCGCCAGTCCTTTGTCTTCGGGAAAAAGCTCGAGCAGCGCGCGATCGGTGACCCGGATGTCCGCCGGATCGCCTGAAAGCGCCGCCCAGCGGAACGGGCCGCGGCCTTCGCAAAATTGTGGCCGGATGTACGCGGGAACGAAGCCCGGAAAGGCAAAGGCGTTCT
>DATDSK010000288.1:0-25697 GCA_035291325.1 Bdellovibrionota bacterium
TCTTACGGCGCCGGGCGGTTCCGGTCCTCCGGGTAATCCGGATGATCCGGGTCAGCCGCGGAAGGTCTTCCTGGGGACGGTTCCTGATTTCGCTTTTGCGGGTTCAGGAGTTCGGGTCGCCAGCGTAGTTCCGGATTCGCCAGCAGCAAAGGCGGGTTTGGTCGCGGACGACGTCATTATTGAAATGAATGCGGCGGTGATCCGCGACCTCAAGAGCTATGCGGAATTCCTGAAGACCCTAAAGGCGGGGGATCGCGTTACGATCGGCTTCCTGCGAGCGGGTCTTCGCCAGAACACGACGGCGACCGTCATCGAGCGGTGACCGTCAGCCCTTCTTTTTCGCCGCGGCTCTCTTGTTGTATTCTTTTTCGACGAGTTCGTAACGGTCGATGACCCCGCGGACGTATTTTCTTTTTTCAGCGTAGGTGCCCGGGAAAAAGCTTCGTTTGAAACCGTATACGAGAAGATCCTTCAGCGCGTCCCCTTTCAAGTTGAAGTTCTTCATGGCCAGGGTGATCTCTTTGGTCACCGAAGTCTTGCTGACCGTGCGATTATCGGTGCATAAAGTCGTGCTCAACTTCGCTTCGAGCATTTTCGCGAACTGGTGTTTCGAAATGTCCCCGATCGAAGGATTCGTCTGCAAGTTACTCGTCAGGCAGACCTCGATCGTGATCCGGCGATCGGCGATATACTGAGCGAGCTGCCGTACGTACGCCTTCGGATTTTTGATTTCGGGATCGGTGACCTTGTCGTCGGCGAAAAGATAGTACCCGTGCCCCACGCGATCGGCATAGAGATCGGTGATGGCCTGAAAGATACTTTCCGGGCCGTAGGCTTCGCCCGCGTGAACCGTCGCGTGCAGGAAGTGTTTATGCGCGAACTGGTACGCCGGTTTATGGTCCTCGGCGGGATTTCCGGCTTCGGCTCCCGCCAGGTCGAAGCCAACGATCGGGATGCCGAGCTTGTCACGCGTATGGACGCAGGCTTTCGCGAGTTCGTAAGAAGCCAGCGCATGGATCATCTTCGGCTCTGAATAGACGTGTGCATCGAGAAATGTGTCGAAATACTGCGAAAAGCCCCTTCCGAAGGCGCGCATCGCGCAAACGATGATTCCGAAATAAAAGGGCGGGAGTTCACCCGATTTCACCTTGGCGTTGTTGTTGTATTCCTTCTGGGCCCGCTCCATGCCCTTACAGACGCTTTGAAGCGTCTTCTCGAAATCCATGTTCTTGCCGACGTGAAACTGCGGCGCGAACCGGACCTCCACGTAGCAGACTCCTTCGTTGATATTGTCCTGCGCGAACTCGTAGCTGATCCGTTCGAGATTCTCGGGAGTTTGCATGATGGGAATCGTCGAGCCGAAGCACTGAAGGTAATCCACCAGGCTTTCGTATTGATCCTTGAACAGAAGCTTGTTGAGTCCGTCAACCGTATAGGAAGGGAGTTTCAGCTTCTGTTTCTTGGCGAGCTCCGCGAGGGTACCTACGCGAACGGAACCGTCGAGGTGAACGTGTAAATCACTTTTGGGGATCTTCTTGAGGAATTCTTTCATTATTCCAATAAAAGCCGTTTCCAAGCTTTTGTAAAGCGGCTTTCTGTCCCCGGGAACCCGCGCCCGCGATCTTCGCTTAAGCCGCTTCAGCCCTTGGCTACGATTTCAGCCATCTTATTGACGGCCTCCACCAATTCGCGGGAAATCCGGCCGAACTCGCCGTGCGTGCTGAGCAGATCGTGCGCTCCCGCCTTGTCATTCGCGTCGGCGGCGCGAATGATTTTTCCAAGAAGCTGGTGGAATTCATGGTGGGCCTGGCGCAGAGCCAGGTGGCTCGGCTCGGCTGAATACTTCGCGCCCTGCCCTGAGAGCCACTTGCCGAGAATGCAGGTGTCGTCCTTCTCGGCCATTTCGGGCTTCAGTGAGCCGTTCGGATTCAGGAGGTATTTAGCGAGCCGGAACTTCCAACTCAGGTGAGCGGATAACGCCGCGTCGAAGTCGAGGCTCTGGAGCAGCTTCCGGGAGCCATGAACCATCTGCATCATTTCACCTATCAAAGCGCGCTGGTCATCGGACTGCTTGGCGAGTTCCATCGTCGCGGACGAAACACTGTGCGCGATACCGGAGTTCTCCTGGTTCGTTTTTTCAAGTTCCCCGACGGCTTTGGAAATCTCTTCGAGGCCGTTCGCCTGTTCCCGAGTCGCGACCGCGATTTCTCCGACCGTGCCTTTTACCGATGAAGCATTCTGAACGACTTCGGTCAGAACCCCTCCGCATCTTTGCGCTACGTGAATGCCCGCCTCAACCTTCTGCTTGCCGGAAACGACGAGCGACTGAACGTTCGTTCGC
Source organism: Bdellovibrionota bacterium (assembly GCA_035291325.1). Classification (GTDB taxonomy): domain Bacteria; phylum Bdellovibrionota; class UBA1018; order UBA1018; family UBA1018; genus XYD1-FULL-55-31. The sequence goes on from DATDSK010000288.1 coordinate 2,342, forward strand.
GAACGATTCACGATATCATTCACTTTCTGGATGCTGCCCTGGAGCATGTCCGCGATCTCTTTGGCGGCGTTTCCGCTCATCTGCGCCAGATTGCCGACTTCTTCGGCGACGACTGCGAAGCCTTTGCCTTGTTCGCCGGCCCGTGCCGCTTCAACTGAGGCATTGAAGGAGAGGAGTTTGGTCTGAAAGACGATGTCGTTGATGATCTTTGTTTTTTCACCGATTTCGCCGATCACCTTGACGATCGAGGAGATCTCGTCGTTGTTCTTCTCGATTTCCTGGGTCATGGTTTTATTGGTGGCGTCGATCTCGTGGATGGCTTGGATCGTTTCCTCGACGGCGTGCTGGCCGCGTTTCGCGGCTTCATCACTCTGGGCCGAAACGGTCTTGGCTTTTTCGGCGTTATCGGCATTGTTCTTGACCATGGCCGAGAGTTCGTTGCCCGCGGCGGCCGTCTGCTGAAGCGAGGCACTCTGTTGGATGACGCCTGACGAGAGAGTGTCCGCTGAATCGTAAACCATCAGCGCGGAATTGTTGACTTCATGCGAGACTCGGCTCATTCGATCAAGGATGGACTGAAGGCTGTTGGTCAAGGTTTTTGAAAGAAAGAAGCCGATGAAAATAACGATCAAGGTCGCCAGGACGACGAGAATGATCCCGAAGACCTGGAGCCATTTTCGCGATTTGTCGGCCGAAGCCACCCATTCATTGGCTTCGGTCTGCTGGAACTCCGATAGGGCTTCGATCGCGGCCGCCACTCTGAGTCCTATTCCAGGGGCGACTTTGAATAGAACTACCTCAAGCTGAGCATGGCTTTCGGGCGTTTCGTTCCGGACGAGCTCGGCGCTTTTGTTCGCGACTTCTTTTTCGTAGGTTTGCCATTCCTGAGTGATGGCGTCCAAGAGTTTCCGCTCCCCGGGGCTTGATTCCAAATTTGCATAGGCTTGCTTCGCTTCGATAAAATCATGAATGGCAGTCACCGCGTTCGCCGCCTCACGCTGCTTTTCTTCGCGGCTGAAGTTGTCGACGCCGATGCCTCGGAGCGCCAAACGCACCTGAAAAAAGTGCGTGAGCATGTCATCCACGATCGCTTTCTTGCTGAGGGTGACCGAAATCACACGGCCATAGTCCTTCGACACGCGCGTGACAGAGCTGACCCCAGCGATCCCGACGAGAAGGACAATGATGGAAAATAGGCTGCAGATCGCTAGAATGCGCTGATTCAGTGTCAATTTCGAAAGCATGAGGAAAACCTCCTTGATGTTTTCTTGATAATAGCGGAATTGCGGTCCGCTTTAAAGGCTATTGGCCTGCTTTTGACCGCTTTTTCGAGCTGAGCCAGTTTTTGAATGCCTGGTCGACATCCGGAATTCTGCAAAAAGTTGATAGATACGTTTCTAATTTCTTCCCCACGGAGAGTTGCAGAAGGTCATTCAAATTACAGCGGGCCGCAAGCATCTCGGCCAAGGCTTGGGATGCCATATAGTGGTATTTCGACCCCTCCACCGAGACGCTTTGGGCGGAGAGCTTTGTATCAAACGGGTGGACGAGACTCCTCACGCTTCGTGGAGCTTGCGAGGAAAGCCAGGCGTAATCGACTGTTCCGCGTTTGGCAGCGTGATTGGCAAGGCCCTCTTCGAGCCATTTCGGGATTGCATCGTGGTACTTCTGATACAAAATCACGTGCACGAGCTCGTGACCGAATATCCCGTCAAAATTCGAGCTGGTCACCTTTGGTCCGAGATGAATCGCATTCTGGCTCGCCCGCGCGAATGCGAGCACTGACGAGCCATAGCCGTGGGCATCGGAAAATTGTTTCGCGTCAGCGTACCACTGTACGCTGACTCTTCGGATATCCCATTCGAGCACGCGTTGGATCCGGTCAACGACCGCGTCTACTTTGCGTTCGGTCAGCCAGCTTGGCGGGTTGGGAATGCTGATGGAATTGGTCCTGATCTCCCGGGCCCATGCATCGCCTGAAACTGCCCAGAAAGAACAGAACGCCGCGAGCAGCACCGAGGAGGAGAGGTACTGGCCCATTCTCTTCTTCGTCACGCCAGTCCCCAGAAGCACGCCATCGCTATGAGCGTCGGCAAAATCGCCCATGCAAAAAGCTTAACCGGGTTGATGCCTTCAGCACCGAAACTATCCCTCAAAATGGAAAACCCGGCCGGATTGGGGGCGTTCGCGATAACCGTCAGGCCCCCACCGGCCACGGCGCCGGCGACAAGCGCGTACTTGAACGTTTCGGTTACCTCCGGGATCTTCGATCCAAGGTACGTCAGGGCGGCATTGTCGGTGAAAGCGGTCAGAAAAGTCGTCCCCACGAAGAGGGTGCCCGCATCGAGCTTCCTGATGAGCGGGGCGAGCCACCAGCTCTGAAAACCTCCCAAGACCACCAGGCCCGCCAGAAAAAAACCTACCAGCAAGCTTTCCCGGAGTTTTAGTTCGTCCTGATATTCCTTCGTAATCCCGGTGAAACCGAGGAAGAACAAGAAATAGCCCACGAATGCGGCGGGAAAGTGTGAGGTGAGCACAATGAGAGCGAGAAAGAAAAGATGAACCCCTCGAATCCAGTAGGGAGTGGCGGGTTTCGCGGCGGCAGCCTCGGGGCGAAGTGCCAGCTGGTGGCTGACCCGGTCAAACTTCTGCAGCTCGCGAAAGAAAAGGAGCGTGGCGCCGGAGGCGTTGATGACGGTCGCGATGACGGCTTTCCATCCGAATTGCGAGAGCATGTGTTGGAGGTCCCAATTCCAGGCTTTTGCGACCATCAAAATCGGGGGGGCCGCGAAAGGCGTCAGAACGCCGCCGATTGAGATGTTGACGAAGAGTACGGCCAAAGTGGCATACATGAAGGCGTTCGAAGGGTGGCGCTTGAAAAACCGATCACGAAGGATAAGCGCGGTCACCGTCATTGCCGCGGGTTCGGTGATCAGGCTGCCGAGCAACGGGCCTATGACCAGCGCGGTAATATAGAATCCCACCTCACGGGGAATGGGGAGAACCCGGCTCATCGTCCCGATGAGATTTTGTGCGAAGTCCAGGATCGGGCGCGTGGCTGAAACCGTCATAATCGCGAAAACGAAAGCGGGTTCCGTGAAATCAAGGCCGTCCAGATACTGAAGCGCTGTGGCCGAGCCGGCTGAAAGGGTGAGTACGATCATGAGAATTCCGGCCCAAAGTCCGAATACGATCTCGACTTCACCGATGAGGAGAAAAAAATCCCTCTGAACCGACCCTGCCGGAAACCGGAACGCGATGTGCTCGAAAACCTTGATCAAAAACGTATGGAGCACGGCAAGCGCAAAAATCCCAGTCGCCAGGTGTTCAATGAATGGCAGGTGCACGATTGTTCAATTTAAGCAGAAGCTCAGTGTTAACGCAATGATCCGGTACGCTCTTCGAATAAAGCCTAGGCCGCCGCTGACCTTGCTTTCGCCGCATTGAAATTCTTTTCGGCGAACTCCCAGTTGAGAACGTTCCAGAATGCCTGAATGAACTTGGGGCGCTCATTCCGGTAATCGATGTAGTAGGCGTGCTCCCAAACATCGAGGGTCAGGAGCGGCGTTGCCTCGTGCCTCAGCGGATTGTCCGCGTTTGAGGTCGTCTGAATCGAGACGGAACCATCTTTGTTGTCGCGTACCAGCCAGACCCATCCTGACCCGAACAAGCCGATCGCAGCTTTGTTGAAATCATCCTTGAGCTGATTCACCGACCCGAACTCTTGATTAATCGCGGTGAGAAGGTCGCCGCGAGGGTTGGAAGGTTGCGCCGAGAGGCAGTTCCAAAAGAACGAATGATTCCAAGTCTGCGCTGCATTATTAAAGATCGGGCCAGTGGATTTTGCAATGAGCTGTTCCAGGGACATGTTTTCGAATTCGGTGCCTTGAATCAAGGTGTTGAGCTTGTCAATGTAAGCGCGATGGTGCCGCCCATGGTGATAATCGAACGTTTCAGCCGAAATATAGGGCTCTAAAGCGTTTTTTGGAAAAGGGAGATTCGGTAATTCATGTTTCATATGCGTACCTTTCGGCTGAAGAGTTGAAGCTTAAGTTTCGGGCCAAAGCATTAAATTGCAATGATCGGGCCTGATTTTCCTCTCGCACGGCTCGCCGGCTCGCAGGGCCCGATCGGGCTTGTTTATGCAAAACCAAGTTTAACCGGAACAGAGGAGGATTTCATGCCCAAAGCACATCCATCGGATCGCCCAGAGCGCCCAGAGCGCCCAGAGCGCAATGAACCCGTTCGGCGCGAAGCGCCTGCCCGCGAGTCTCGTTCTGAATCCCCGCGCAGGTTGACGCAAGAGGAAGAAACGCGGCGCAGGAATGAAAGAGCCCGTTCATTGAGAATGAAGAATCGGAGCCGTCGAATTCGGAAATTCGGTTAAAGGGGTCGAATATGGGAATTCAGAAAAGTCAAAAAGGCCGGCAAAGCGCCGCCCAGCAGACTGGCGATATCACGCGGCGAAAGGGCGGACGTTCGGACAGGACGCACCAGGGACGGCAGCAATTCGGGGGAGTCGCTCACCGCACCGATCGCAATTTGGATCAACTCTCAAACCAGGCGAAACGCGCAATTACTGAAAAGAGGCCTGCAACCCGAAAGAGGCGGTAGGCCCGCGAGCCGAGTCTGGTCTACTGAGCTTTACAGCCGGAAAGCGAGTACAGCATCAGAATGCCCTTTTCGTTTTGGGCATTGAAGTAGCCAACGCTGCCCAGATAATAATCAGCCTGGCAGACGTAGCGTTTCTTGAAATCCAGCTTTTCGAGCGCGCTGGCGACTTCCGGATTGGCAGGAAGGACGTTTGCATCGTGGAGCCGGGGCAAATCGAGCCCGGTCCAAACAGTTTGCTTGTAGTCGGTGGAAGCCGTAAGCTGCAGCGGCTTTGCCGCAAAGGCGGGCATCGCGACCATGGTGATCAAAACGGAGACAAACAGAAAATTCTTCATAAAAAATACCCTCAAAAGAAAGACTGCGTCTCTCTTACCCGAAGGTACTATTTTCGTCAACAATTCGCCGTAATCGTTCGCACCTGTCTTCTTTATCGTATTTGAGCTAAGTTTTCTCACCTATGGATGAAAATCTGAAGGCGGCGCTTAGGCAAGCTGAGAGAGTTCTTGGAAATAAACCTGAATGGTTGGGGTTTCGAAAAGTTCGGGAGGTTTCCACAACTCGATACGTCCGGGACGGCCACCCGCAAGCCAACCATAGCTCCGTCTCGGAGGGCGTGATGGTCGAGGTCCTCGAGAATGGGCAGTTTGGTTACGCTGCCACGACCCGAACCGATTTTGAAAGTCTTGTCATGGCGGCCCAAAAGGCCCGCAGTCATGCTTTGCAAGGTTCACGTTATCCCATTCATCGGTTCACGGTTGCGCAAAGACCTGCCGTTCAGGGCGCATTCGAATCGGATTTCGGGAAGTCCATTCCTTCTGCCGGAGAATTGAATGAGTTGCTGGTCGAGATCTGCCGCAAGCTCGATCGCCCGGGCCCAAGCACCCCGCCGAGCACCTCGAAGGAGCCGAGGCCGAAGATCATCCGTCGGAGCGCGCTTTTTGAGACGATCGATACGGAAGCCCAGTTTGTCAGCTCGAACGGATCGGACGCGAGACAGAACACGCGCCAGGTGGTCGGCTGGTTTCAGGCTACCGCTCAGGCCGGCGACGTCGTTCAAAAGCGTTCAGATGAGCGTTGCGGTCAGGGGGGATGGGAGCGTTTCAATACTCCTGATCTTTGGAATCGTGTCGAACGCGTGGCTGAAGAAGCCCTCGAACTCACGCAGGCTGAAGACTGTCCTTCGGAGAAGCTGGATCTCATCCTCATGCCGGATCAGATGATGCTTCAGATTCACGAAAGCATTGGCCACCCGCTCGAGCTCGACCGGATTCTCGGTGATGAGCGGAATTATGCCGGCTGGTCTTTCGTGAAAAAGGAGGATTTCGGAAGCTTTGTTTATGGCTCGCCCTTCATGAATGTCACGTTTGACCCGGGGGTCGCGGGCGAGCTCGCGAGTTACGCATTCGATGATAACGGCACGGTAAGCACCCGCGAGTATCTGATCAAGAACGGAATCCTCGTTCGCGCCCTGGGCGGCGGCGAAAGCCAGGCGCGATCCGGTCTCCCCGGTGTCGCCAATTCCCGCGCATGTTCGTGGAATCGTCCACCGATTGATCGAATGGCGAACCTCAATCTTGAGCCCGGAACGGATTCCCTCGCTGACATCATTGCCTCCGTCGATCGTGGAGTCCTGATGAAAACGAACCGGTCGTGGTCGATTGACGATTTCAGGAATAAGTTTCAATTCGGCTGTGAATACGCGAAATTGATCGAAAACGGCAAGCTGACCCGCACCTTGAAAAATGCGAACTATCGCGGAATCACGGCTCCGTTCTGGCGCAGCTTGAAGAAGGTTGGTGATCCTTCCACGGTGGAGATCTTCGGGGCAACGAATTGCGGCAAAGGCGAGCCGAACCAGAGCATCCGGGTTGGCCATTCGTCGCCTGTTTGCCTTTTCGAAAACGTGGAAGTATTTGGAGGTGCTTCGTGAAACCATCTCTCGTTCCCGCGGTTTCGCGGGATTATTTCGAAGATCTCAGTAAGAAAGCGATCGGAGCGCTCGGTCCGAACGAATATCTCTTTTTGGTCCTTGATGTCGAATGCAGTCAGTTTGTCCGTTTCAACAAGGGCGTCCGTCAGACCGGCGTCATCGATGACGCCTCGGTCGAGGTGACCCTGGTCCTCGAGTCCTCTCCCGGTGTCCTGAAACGTGCGTCGCGAGAGATCTCGCTTTCCGGGATTTCGTACCAGGACCGCGAAGCGATCCGGGAGGCGGTCGGAATTTTGCGAGTTGAAGTTCCCGGCTTGCCGCAGGACCCTTTTGCCGAGCTTCCCAAAGACCCGGGTTCAAGCACGACCGTAAAGACCGGAAATTTGCTCCCGACGGAGAGTGTTCCCGCGAATATACTCGATGCTGTCGGTGATAACGTTGACCTGGCGGGCATCTACGCCGCCGGCCCCGTGATCCGAGGCATGGCGAATTCCGCCGGATTGATCCACTGGTTTTCGAGTGAGTTCTTTTCGTTCGATTACTCGCTGTACACTTCGGCTCAGCGCGCGGTCAAAGGCATCTATGGCGGATCGGAATGGAACGACGATGATTTCCGGCGTTCGATTTCTTCGGCTCTTCAAAAACTGAAGCTGCTGGAGAGGCAACCCAGGAAAATCGGACGCGGGTCTTACCGGACCTTTCTGGAACCCGCGGCTGTCGGAGCTTTGATTGAGATGTTTTCGTGGGGAGCGATCGGGGAGTCGTCTATCCGTCAGGGTGAAAGTCCGTTACGGTGGCTCCGGGGGGGCGAAAAGAAACTTTCGCCACGCTTCAGCCTGGCCGAGGATTTTTCGCGCGGCCAGACCCCACGATTCAACCAGCTTGGCGAACTCGCGCCGGAAAGGCTTATTCTGATCGATAAGGGTGAGCTGGCGCATTCACTCGTGAGCAGCCGCTCGTCGAAGGAATATGGTGTTTCGGGGAACGCGGCGGAAATGAACGAAGCGCTTCGGGCTCCCTCGGTCGCACCCGGTACGCTGGAGCAAGGCGAGTGCCTTGGTCGGCTCGGGACCGGTTTGCACGTTTCCAATCTGCACTATCTGAATTGGAGCGATCAAAGCGGCGGACGGATCACCGGGATGACCCGTTATGCCTGCTTTTGGATTGAGAACGGAAAAATTGTCGCGCCGATCGAAAACATGCGGTTTGACGACAGCATCTTTCAGCTCTTCGGATCGAACCTCGAGGAGCTCACCCGTGCGTGCGAATTTCTTCCGGAGTCGGGGACCTACGACAAAAGAAGCGTGGGTGGGGTCCGGGTTCCCGGGATGCTCGTATCCGGAATGCAATTCACGCTTTAAAGCGGCAACTGAATCCCGAACGGCTTACAGTGGAGCACCCCATAACGGTGCTGGTGGAGAACCGAAGAGGATCTCGACACCGTCCTTTTCAAGCCGTGTCACGACCGTCTCCGTGCCACGCCTCTGGATGGAAAGGTTCAGGGAAGCGCGCCCAAACCGGATATTGCTGATTTCGAGGTTGGGTAACCAGCCCGGCAGACGTGGCGAGAGATAACAGCGTCCTCGCGGAAGATCGGGAACCAGCCCCAGGAAGAGCTGGACGGCGAGTATGGGAACGGCCGCGGCCCAGGCTTGGGGACTGTTGGCGCGCTGATAAGGAACGGGGAGTCCACGGGCACGTTCAATTCCGCAGAAAAGTTCCGGGAGCCGTTCCTGTTCAAAAGAACACGCGGCCTCGAGAATGGCCCGGATCAGGTTGTCGGATTGCTCCAAGAACCCGTATCGTCTCAGCCCGGCGGCGGTGATCAGGGTGTCGTGAGGCCAGACCGAGCCGCGCTGATAAAGCAGGGGATCATAGGCCGGATTCTGCGAAGAAAGAGTGCGCAGTCCCCAACCAGAAAACAGATCGGGTTTCATCATCCGGTCCGTCACTGCCCGGGCACGTTCTTGTGAGGGAAGCCCGCACCAGAGGAGGTGACCGGGGTTTGACGAAATGCTGGTGACCGGTTTCTTTTTCCCGTCAAGCGAGAGCGCGTAATAATTCCGCGAACGCAGCCAGTAGGATCGTTCGACCGCATTCCTTAACCGCTGTGCGCGGGCTAGAAGTTCGTGGTTGTCGAACCTGCTCGACGGCGGGCCCGAGGCGGGCTTTTGCCGGAATTCCGAAACCAGTTCGCTCATCGCCAGGTAAGCGCAATAAAGATAACCTTGCAGCTCGACGGTGGCCAGGGGGAGTGACGCGATTTCACCGCTTTCATGGACGATCGCGTCTCCCGCGTCCTTCCAACTTTGGTTGTAGTAGCCGAGGGGGCTTCGCGTGCCGTATTCCAGAAATCCATCTCCGTCCCGATCACCGAGTTCAATGCACCAGGCGAGCGCGGCTTCGGCCGTTCCAAGATGTCGTTCAACGAAGTCGCGATCGCCCGTCCATCGCCAGGCTTGCCAGAGCGCGATGCAGTAAAGCGCCGGGACATCGTGGGCGCCGTAATAAGGCGTATGCGGGATGAGCTTGGCGAGCGCGAGTTCACCGCGACGGATTTCGTGCGGAAGTTTGCCAGGCTCCGCGTCGCGCCAGTCATCGCGCTCGGTCGCCTGGAGTGCCCCCACGGCCGCCAGCGCGCCCCGGAGTGACCACTCTCCGGCAAGGCCGGACATGAGAGCTGTCGTGAGGCTGTCCCTCCCGAAAAGGGTTAAAAACCACGGAGCACCGCCCGCAAAGTAGGCTATATCCCGCTCGTGACCGATCGTGAGCGCCTGCAGATCGGCCTGTCCGCGTTCAAAAGGACCTTGCAGTATCGAATCGCATGTCACGATAACCGGATCGGGATTTTTTTGTCGGGAACTCGACGCTCCCTTTTCGAGTTCGGGAACGATTTCAACGAAGCAGTCCCAGTCGCGTTGGGGTTCGAGTTCGAGGTCAAAGATGACCATCGAACCGACGAACGTCGGAACGGTTTTTCCGGCATTGAATCGGACATCGACCCGCCTGTGGCACGCGGCCTGATCGTAGGCGAATCTCAGTCTGCTTTCATGCGCGAAGGCGGTCCGAGTGATATTGAGGCGTGGACGGAAGGATCCTTCCTTGACTTCGAAGATGTCCGAAAAATCAGAATCGATCTGCAGAACCATCCGGATGCGAATGCGCTCACGGGCGAATGAAATGAGTCGAAGTTGATCATAGAGCCGGTCCTCGAGCTTCCGGCTGAGACTCAGGAGGAGCGTGCCTTCCTCGATTTCCCCGAACGCGGTTCGGAGCGAAGGGTTCTGGAATTCCCAATGGGCTTCCGCTTGTCCTGTTCTCGAGCGACTGAGAAGTTGAAACATATGCCCCGACACGGAGATGCGATACGTCGAGAGAACGCGTGTATCGGCCACAAAGTACCCGTGAAGTTCGTTCGCCATGATTTGCCCGTCGAGGCCACAGGTGAGCGCGGTATTACCCGCGTGAAGAATTTCGACCGGGTGGGGAACTCTTATTCCGGAATCCTTCGAGCTCACGGTTTCAGTGCCCTCGCCAGAGCTGTGGAACGGTCGGGACGTAAATAAACCAGATGGCCAATCCCCAAACGATATGAACGAGAAAATTGGTGGCGGCGAAGCGAATCCCGCCGCGTCTTCCCATGAAACCGAGGCCGGCGAGGGGCGAGACCAGTGAGCCGGCCAGACCAGTTGCGAGAAAGAGCGACCATCCCATGGCCAGAAGTCCAGCGGAATGCGTGGAGTTGGCTTGCTGAAAACTCGGTACGACGAAGCAGGCGAAGATCAGCACGAACGCGATGCTGTTGGCGAGGTGCGACGCCATTCCGAAGAACCACGCCGAAGGCCGATCAGAGACCATGTAACGACGCCCGAAGTCGGCTATATCGAACGCCACGAAACCGGGAATCTTTCCCGCCCAGAGTCCGGCCAGGGCCATGGCATATCCGCCGATCAGGCCGGAAAGCACCACGGCGCCAAAATCAATTTCCCGCCAGGATAGTATTTGCATGTCGGAACGGAATTCAGCAATGCCCATGCCCCGGAGAGTCCGTTCGGCCGGGGTTGTCATTGTGCGCCGCTATAACGGTTGTGATGTGCTCTTTCTTGTTCTTCGCGCTTTTGGTCATTGGGACTTTCCAAAAGGACTGGTCGAGGCTGATGAAAAGGAGATCGAAACAGCGAAAAGGGAAGCAGCCGAGGAAGCAGGGGTGAACGATCTGAGGTTTGCGTGGGGTGACTGTTTCATCGATACCGAGCCGTATGATCGCGGGCGAAAAGTCGCGCGCTATTTCATCGCTGAAACCAGGAAATCAGAAATCACTCTCCCGATCAGCGTGGAACTGGGCCGGCCGGAGCACGATGAGTGGCGTTGGGCAACGTTTGAAGAGGCACAAGAACTTTTCAAGCCGAGATTGAGACGAGTCTTGCTTTGGGCCGATCAGGTGATTCGTAAGACCGGGAATGGTGATGGATCGAGCTGATTACCAGCCGAGGTCGAGGCGGAAATTACTCGAGGTCTCATGTGTTTGAAGCCAGGTTCCGCTGACGACAACCGCGAGTTCTTGCCGGAAATTGTAGCCGTACCCGATGCGTCCTTCGAATAGACTGACCGGTTCCCTGAGACAGCCGGTGAAGCGGCCGTCCCCGACGTAATTGAGGTCAAGGTACTGTTCACTTTTCATGTCATTCGGAGCCATTCCGGAGACTTTGAAAAAATTCAGAAACACGACCCGAATCTTCTCTTGGCCCGTGAAAGCGGGATAGCTCACGGTGATCCAGACCGGAGATGCGACCGTCGCGGAAAAACCGTTCGAGTCAGGACCACTCGAAACTGTCTGGTAATCGAGTTGAATCGCGACACCGTTCTTGCTGGCAAGAGCGGCGTGGTTCCATTTTTCTGAATCAGCAATCGCATTCGAAAATCCGGCGCCGAGAAGAAGGGACGCGAGCACCGGGAATCCGATCAAGCTCTGACTAATTAGGCTTTCAAACGAAAATTTGGACATGTTCGAAAAACTCCTTCGGAACTCTGACGGCTCGAAACCTAAACCAAAGGATGGCTGCTCGTCAATCCGCGACAAAAAAAGAGATTCGATTTCTTCCGGAGGCGATGTAGAATTTCGGACCGGGAGGAGAGCATGGCCCGAGGTGTTCGTTTTGCACCGTCGCCGACCGGACGCTTTCACGTCGGAAATCTTCGGACGGCATGGATTTCACATCATTTATCCCGCCGGTTGCAGTTGCCGTGGGTCGTGCGTTTTGAAGACATCGATCGTCCTAGAGTCGTTCAGAATGCAATAGAACTTCAGACACGGGATTTGTGGTCGCTTGAACTTAGACCTGATCAGGTTTTCGTGCAGAGTCAGAATCGGGAAAGACATTGGAAAATTTTTCTGAAGGCTGTCAGCGAAGGTCAGGTCTATCCATGTTTCTGCTCCCGCAAGGACGTCCGCGAGGCGATTCAGGAGTCCGCATCTGCCCGGCACGGCATTGAACCGGTTTACAGTGGAGCCTGCCGAAAGCTGCTGAATGTATCGCATTCCGTGTCCGGTTCGGCAGCGGTCGGATGGCGATTCAAGATGGAAAACGAGTCGGGAGCGCTGGATCCGGTGATCGCAAGGACTTCGGGGCTGAAGCTTCTTGCGGACGCTGACAGCTGTGGATTCGTTCCGGCGTACCACTGGGCCTGTGCAATTGATGATCTTGACGGTGAGTGCATGGTTTTGGTCCGCGCCTGGGATCTCGAACACGCGGTGGTATTCCAGCGGGCTGTTCAGGAATGGCTTGTGAAACTTGAACGACGAGTGGCCGGCCTCCCGGCGGTCTTTCACTGTGCGGTTGTGACCGGCGCCTTGGGTGAGCGACTGGAAAAGCGGACAAAAGGGGTCACGCTTCCCGAGCTGATTGCGCACGGAATTTCAGCGGAAGCCCTCAAGAAGAAGTTCGAGGCGAGTTTCACAGACGTGCTCGGGAATATCGAACCAGGCCGCGTTTATGGTGAGCTTAAAAAATTCATCACTCTTGAAGAGCTCGGTATTAGTTTATAAGGCGGGTCGGCCGCGGCCAGTGCGGCCAGAACGACCAGAACGAATCGATTCGCTCCGAAGTCTGCGTCCAACGATTCGTTCGACCATGCGGCCGATCTCCAGGATTCGATCCACGTCCAATCCGGTATCGATGCCCATCTCGTCCAGCATCACGACCATGTCTTCAGTGGACATCAGACCCGTGATTTCAGGATCCTGATAATAATATGCTCCGGTTCCGGTGACCGGATATCCGTCAAAGAAGTTTGCCGGCTGGCCGCCGATTCCACCCATCGTGCCTTCGAAGCGAATGATTCCGGCCTGAAGGGCCGCCAGGACGTTCGCGCTTCCCCGTCCGCGAGTGACGTGAAAATGCGCCACGTGTTTGAGTGGGTCGGGAATGGCGTCGAGAATCAATGAGAAGTAATCGTAAACTTTGTTCGGGGGAGCGGATCCGTCATGATCGGCGTGTTCAATATCGTCAGCGCCGATGTCCAGGAAACGTTGGGAAAATTCCACCGCTTTGTTCAAGTCGGTGGGGCCTTCCATCGGACAGCCCCAAATCGTGCTGACGGTGCCGTTCACCTTGATCCCGGCTTGATGAGCTTTGGCGATACAGCGTTCGGCTTCCTTCCAGTAGTCGGCATGGCCGAGTCCGGAATTCTTGACCATGTGGGATGCCGAGGTGGAGACCATCATCAAAATCCGGTCGGGTCCGTATCCTTCGGCTTTTGCCTGAATGGCGCGATCGACCGCTGATTCTCGAATCGTGATTGCGGTCAGTTCCACGTTCTTCAGATGATCTTGAACGCGTTTGCTGGTCCTCAGAGACTTGAAGAGTTCGTTGGCATCGGAGAATTGCGGCATATTGCGCGGGTTCCCGAAGTTTGTGACTTCCACATGCTTAAAGCCGGCGAGAATGGTTTCTTCCAGCAGCCAGAGTTTGGCTTTGGTCGGAATGAAGGCTTCCTCGTGCTGGAAACCGTCGCGGACAGTGATATCGGCAAGAACAACTTCACGGGGGAAATTCAGTTTTTTGAGTGTTTTCATTTGAACCTTCATTTTTCACATGAGGGGCTGATCACTTTGTGGAGAGTTTCCCGGCTGAACGGTTTGTTCAAAAAGCCGTTCGCGCAGCTCCGAATCGCTTCGCGCTGCTCACGGGTATACTCGGTCAGAATTCCGCCGGTGATCACGATTAACTTCGGGGAAGGGGATTTGAGACTCTTGATAGCGAGGAGGAGTTTGTCTCCTCCCATTTTCGGCATTTTGATATCGGTCAGGACGTACTCGAAAGTGTGCGTCGAGACCAATTCCAGGGCGGTCATCCCGTCCTCCGCTTCGAAGACTTCCAATCCAAGTTCTTCGAGATAGCTTTTCAGGATTTCACGGATCGGAGCCTCATCGTCCACCACGAGAGCGCGGCCCCGGACGGATTGATTCAGAGAGGCTTTGGTGCTATCCGGCTGTGATTCCGCTTTTGGAGCGGGTTGAAACCTCAGCGTGAAAGAAGTTCCGAGGCCCGGTTGGGAATCGAGCTCGATTTTCGCATCCATGGATTCCACGAGGGACTGCACAATGGAGAGGCCGAGCCCCGTGCCTTTGCCCGGAGGCTTGGTTGTGTAAAAAGCGTCGAAAATTTTGTCCATGAAACGGGGCTCAATCCCGCAGCCGTTATCCGAAATGCGGAGAATAACGGAATCGGCGGCGTCATCCGTCTCGATTCGGATCATCCCTCCGGCTTCGGTTTTCTCAATCGCGTCTTTGGCGTTGGAGAGCAGGTTCATCGTGATTTGCTGGATTTTTCCGACACTGCCTTTTACGAACGGATAGGTGCTCTTCAGCTCGGATTTCAAATCGATTCCGGATTTCAGATAAATATTGCCGACGAGGGAAACCGTGTCGCCGATGGTTTTGTGAAGATCGACGCTAGCGATGAAATCGGTATCTGGCCGCGCGTAGGTTCTCAGTCCGTTCACTATCGTTGCTATGCGTCTTACGCCTTTTTCCTGCTTTTCAAGGAGCTGGAGCGCTTGGCCCGGGGACTCTATTTGGCTGAGATAGTCCCTGAGAAATTCGATGTTCCCTTGAATGATCGTGAGCGGGTTGTTGATCTCATGCGCCACCCCGGCCGCCAGGGTTCCAATGGATGCGAGCTTTGCAGAGTGAATGAGCTGCGCATGGATTTGGGATTTTTCCGCTTCGGCGAGTTTGCGTTCGTTGATGTTGTGGATTTGGGCGATGAAATAGTCCGGATTCCCTCCCGAATCACGCGTGAGCGTCACGCTCACCTCAGCCCAGACTTGACTGCCGTTTTTGTGCTGATAGCGTTTTTCGAATTGCGCGTCCTGAATCTTGCCTTCGACGAGTTCACGCAGGATCTGTTTACTCAGTGCCACGTCTCCGGGAAAAGTGACGACTTCAATATGCAACCCGATCAGTTCGGATTTTGAGAATCCGAGCATCGAACAGAAGGCATTATTTACGTCCATGAAACAGCCCTGAGGGCTAACCAGCGCCGAACCGAGAAAAGACGATTCGAACGCGGAGCGGAATCGCCGCTCGGAATCAGCAAGCATTCGCGCGGCGTTCTTCCGGTCCGTCATGTCACGGGCGATGCCGACCACGAATTCCTTGCCGTTGTAGGTGAGCAATTTGGCGCTTACTTCAACCGGAATGGAGGTCCCGTCTTTTCGACGGTGACGCGATTCGAAAACGTGATGCCGTTTGCGCTTGATTTCGTTTTTACGGTTGGGAATGTCCGCCGCATGCTCCGGCGTATCGATGTCTTCCAGCCTGAGACGGAGCAATTCGTCCTGGGTGTAGCCTAAGACTTCGCAGGACGCGCGGTTCACTTCAAGCATCCGTCCTTCCCAGTCATGGACAAAGATCGGGTCGTTCGTGCTGTCAATGATGTCCCAGGGTTCGATCTCGGCGCGCGTAACGCGATTAATGGCGGGCTCTCGCGGGCTCGATCTCTCAGTCGGGCGATTGTCGCCGGTGCTGGATTCGGAAGGTCGTTTCATAGACACTTCCGATCATATCCTTTGAGAATGGAAAGGCAACCGGCATGAGCGGGCGCGCGCATGGATTGTGCAACGTTTTCGCGCCTTATGGCTGAGTATAAACGCCCTTCAGAAGAAGAGATTCGCCGACGATTGACTCCGGAACAGCTTCAGGTGACCTGCGGAGGTACCGAGCCGCCATTTGAAAATGCGTATTGGGATCATAAAGAGCCGGGCATCTATGTCGATGCGATCTCAGGAGAGCCTCTTTTCAGCTCGCGGGATAAATTCGATTCAGGCACCGGCTGGCCGAGCTTCGTCGGGCCGCTTGAGGCCGACAACATTGTTCATCGTTCCGACAAGCGTCTTACGGTGGCGAGAACCGAAATTCGCTCAAAGTACGGACAGGCGCACCTCGGGCACGTCTTTGAGGATGGGCCCCCTCCCACGGGACTTCGATATTGCATTAACTCCGCATCTCTCAGGTTTATTCCTGTTTCAAAACTCGCCGAGGAAGGGTACGGACGCTATTTGAGACTTTTCGGTCGGGAGATCGCTTGCTTCGCGGCAGGCTGTTTTTGGGGTGTTCAGGAGATGCTTTCGCAAGTTCCGGGCGTGCTCAGTTCGAGGGTGGGGTATGCCGGTGGCGAGGTCGAAAACCCGAGCTACGAAAATGTTTGCAC
Source organism: Bdellovibrionota bacterium (assembly GCA_035291325.1). GTDB lineage: Bacteria > Bdellovibrionota > UBA1018 > UBA1018 > UBA1018 > XYD1-FULL-55-31. Next base: position 18,599 of record DATDSK010000288.1, read on the forward strand.
CGGGACGACCGGACATGCCGAAGCCGTCGAAGTGATCTTCGATCCCGAACGCATCAGTTACAAGGAACTCGTGAGTTACTTTTTTTCGTTTCATGATCCGACGACTCCGAATCGCCAGGGTCATGACGTCGGTTCGCAATATCGATCGGCTATTTACTATTTTGATGACGAGCAGAAGGCAGCGGCGGAATCTGTGAGAAGCGACATCGAGCGATCAGGAAAGTGGCGTGAAATCGTCACTGAAATCGTCCCATGCGGCAAGTTTTACCCGGCTGAAGACTACCATCAGGATTACCTGAAAAAGAACCCCGGCGCGTATTCGTGCCACTATCTCAGGTGGTGAGTTGCGGGGTCTGTAACGCTTTACGCGGGGATTTTTGATCGCTATCATAAGGGATAATGGTTCAGCCCAAGCCGAACGACGGGTATTACACCATCAGTTATGAATTCGACTTCAGGAGCGGGATGACCCGCCGGTACTCGATCAGGCTGGACCCAGATCGGATCTCGATAGCTCCTTCGCTGGACGGGTTTCACCCGCCGGCATGGACAAATCTGGAACGGTGTCGCTGTGACGTCTGCCCCTTGACGAGCGAAGCGTCGCCGTTGTGTCCGGCGGCCGCGAACATGGCTGAGCTGGTGGATCATTTCAAGAATGATTGTTCCACCGATCCGGTTTTGGTGCGTGTCATCACGCCCGAGCGGACCTATTTGAAGGAGACCGAAGTTCAGTACGGACTGCTGTCGATTTTGGGGATTATCCTGGCGACCAGCGGTTGCCCAGTGATGAATTTCCTGAAACCCATGGCGAGGTTTCATCTGCCGTTTTCGACCCATACCGAGACGATCGTGCGTTCGATTTCGATCTACCTCCTGAGGCAGTACTTCCGCAAGAGAGCCGGGGGCGAGCCGGATATCCTGCTCGAGGAGCTGGAACGCAAATACGCGCAAATTCAGAGGGTGAACGAAGGCTTGCTCTCGCGAATCCGATCAGTCGTCAGCCAAGGGGACGCCGACAAAAACGCCATTCTCATTCTCCACGCGTTCTCTCAGCTCCTTTCGAACGAGATCAGCGAAAAGCTCGAGTCGCTGGAATACCTGTTTAAGGAAGAATAGCGGGAAGCCTTCAGGGCTTCTGGGTCCAGCTGCCGTCCTCGGCTTGAATCCAGGTGCCCGAGGGCGACTCGGCCTGGAAGGAGCGGGCGAAACTCATTTGAATATCCTTCAGCCGGTTTTTCGCGGCGGAATTGACGACGAGGACTTCGTCGTACAAGGCGCGCCGGTCCGTATTCTCGTCGGCGACGAGTTTTTCGACCTTTCTTTGAAAAAGCTTTTTCAACTTTTCCGGCGATTTAAGGACGAGAAAACCGTCGTTTGATTCACCGATAATGCCGGCGCGCTTTTGGGCAAGGACTTCCTCAAGGCGTTTTGCCAGATTATCGCGAATGCTCAGGGCTTTTGGGCTGTCGACCTGAAAATTCGGACCAGCCGCCTCGGCGTTCACAATCCCCGGGAATCCAAAACTGGTTGTCGTGCTCGGGGCGCCCGATGGAGCGGTGGCGGGAGCGGGGGTTTTTCCCTTCTCCTTTGCACGATAGAGTTCGCGGACATAATCGTCCGTCGCTTTCTGTACCGCCGTTTCCGGGAAGTTCACGTTCACGGTCACGCATGCCGAGAGAGCCAGCAGGAATCCCCAAACCATGGGCAACGCGATCTTATTCGGGCGGAAGGCAGGCACTGTCGTTTTCATCGTTTTTCTCCTGAGCTTTCGAAACACTCGGTTCTGGTTTGTTCTTCCTCAAGCCTCCGAGCTGCAGGGCCATCAGCCTGAGGTAATTACTCATGGCGTTTGCGTCGGCGACAAAGGGGTAATGCGAACTTTTTAAAGGTATCTCGAACCTGGGTCCATAGAGGATAAAATGTTTTCCTTTTTGCTGCAAGGCTGGCGGATCCAGCGTTTCCAGGACGATGATCCCGTCAGCCGAGATGACTTTGATGCCCGCGTACCAAACATCGTAGCCCCCGAAAATGCGGCTCGGCCAGCCGAAAGCGAGCCAGTCGGCGAAGCCGGGGAGATGGTCAATGTCCTCTCCGGCAAAAAGCCGCACGAAGTTTTTCATCGCGTCGGGTGAGAATACCACCTTCCATCGGTTAAATGGTTTGGCTTCGACTTTGAACTCGTAACGGGTGGGAAGCCAGGATTGAAAGGTCACATCCTCGGCATAGCCGGAGAGCACGCCGTCCATCTCGCCGAACCCGAGCCAGTTGCCGAGAAGATCGAGGCGGATTCCATCGAGTGTCAGGTTGAAGTCGACCTCTGGCACTCCTGAAAGAATATCGAAAGCTCCCATTTCGTCCATTCTGACCGTCCCGCCAAAAAGATCGAGGCGCGCGCCGCCGACGGGATTGAACATATTCGGGGATATTTCAAGGTTTGAGAATTGAACGGTCAGCTTCGCTGGAGGGACATATTCAGTCGGAAGGCAGAACGCACGGGCCAGGGTTGTGAGTTCCGCTGACTGGATCAGCACGGATGTTTCCATGTTCACATCCGTTCCGTCCCGCGTCAGCCGGAGGGCCCCGATCTTTGACGGGACCTCGTCAATATGAAGCGGCAGAAAGCCGTTCTTTCCTAGGACAATTACGAATTTCTGAAACGGGTCCTGATCCGGGTTCGCTCCCGAAGCTCTGGGCAGGAATTGGACATCAGATGCTTCCAACCGCAAATGCAGGCGATGAAAATAGAAATCACCGATCGAGAGAACGCCGTTTCCTCCGGAAAAGGAGGAAAACGGAAGGGCTAGATTGAGTTTTCGAGCGGTGAGTGCTTTTTCAGGCCACTTGAAATCAAGGTCGCGAATTTCCACGAAGCTGTTCTCGATGTCGCCGCGCGCCCGGCTCAGATCAATCAAAGCTTTTCCGTTCGTTTGCAACGAACCCCGCCCAATCGCCAAGCCCCTGAACAAGTCCATGTGGGACGGCGCAGCCTGCTGAAGCCCGGCCGCAAGCTCTGAGAGGCGAAGGGAACGGGATTTCCAGCTCAACTCAAGCCAGTGAGAATTCTCGGCTCGCGCCTTGAGACCGAGCTGCAGGGCCTCGCCGACCTTGAGGTCCATTGCAGAAAAAACGGGTCGGCCGGCAACCGTTTGCTGAAGGTCGACCTTCCCTCTTAGCGGAATGACTGAAAGAGGAATATCGAAGTAGGCTTCTCCCCAGAGGATCTCGGCGTTCTTTCCGGCCTGTGAAAACTCGATTCGCGGCCCGATCACGAAAGGGCGGAGGGAAAGCGGCGTTTCCGCACTGATCGAAAAATTCTCGATGCGGAAAGATTTGCTGTCGCTGCCCGGCTCAGACCAGCTCAGGGCATCCCACGCCAGGGTTCCTTCAACGATCGCCCTTTCGTCCCAGTACGCGTCGAAGTGACCATCCTTCACTTCGACCCCCAATTCCTTCCATCTGAAGTCGGGAGCTGAAACAGAAAAGCCCACCTCCGAAAGCGCCAATTCCCCAAGTCCGTTCAGCTGTTTCAGGCCCCAGCCGAAATCGCCGCCGATTTCGGTCCACAGCATGATGCCGACCGGCGAAGAGCGGGGGGCACTTTTTTCGGGGAGTTTGCTCAAAATCTTCGTTTTGACGACGGCTACGTCGGACGGCAATTTTTCGAAGGTCGCTTGGGGTGAATACTGGATCGACAGCGGCTCGCCCGATTGTTGTCGCGAGCGGCCGCGCGGGAAACGCCGCTCAACCGGAATCCGGCTGATCTGAAAGGGACCTGACAGCCGCGCCCGATATCCGCTCCAGCGGATCGACATCGAAAGGTCGGCGATTTTTCCTTCGAGGAGCTCACGCCAGGATTGGCGGATCTCGATTGCCTCGATTTGAAAAGGAAGGCTCGGGGCGACCGTTCGCAGATATGCCTCGACGAGCCGGGCGCGCAGCCACGGTTGGAGAACTCCCGTTTTCCAGAGGATTCCGGCCGCGGCTCCGAGAAGAATCGCGCTAAGTGCGCAAGCGACCGCAAAACGGCGAAAGAGCTTTCGCTTCGAGTGAATCCTTAAACGGAGCATCTCACCCAAGATACGGCTCGGTGCCGCCTGGATTCAAGCAGGATCGCGCGTGGGCCGCGAATCAGTGCGGAACAAAGACGACCGTACTGAAATTTCGGGCTTTCAATTCCTCGATCAAATAAGGGAGCACGATGACCGTCTGCTCGTGAACATCGTGGAACAGAATGATTCCGCCCTTTTCACGATTGAGTTCACTCAAAACATTCTCGAAAAGTGCCTTCGGGTTCCGGATTTTCCAATCCAGGGTGTCCATATTCCAGAAAAAGGAAGCCATTCCCCGTGATTTAACGAAATCCGTCAGGGTCTTATTGCGCGCGCCATAAGGGAACCGGAAGAACGGCACGTCAACACCACTGGCTTGCGCCACCATCGTCCTGCCGTTCAGAATCTCTTTTTCGGCTCGTTCGACGGGCAGCTTCGGGAGTTCCGGATGGGTGACTGAATGCGATGCGACGGTGTGCCCCGCGTCCACCAGTTGTCGAGAAATCGCGGAGTACTCCCGAGCCGACGGGCCGAGTTCGAAAAAGGTCGCCCGGATTCCCGAGTTTCGGAGAATTTCCATGATTCGCTGGGTACGTGCCGGGTGAGGACCATCGTCAAAGGTAAAAGCAATTTCGCCGTCCTTCAGCTCACCACGGCTGTAGACCGGGCCCTGTGCGGCATCGATGTGCTTTTCCATGCTTGGCAGCAGGATGGGTTCCTCGTCTTTGGCCGAGAATTCCCTGCCCATGCGCTCAAGCATCTGATCCTGCGCGAAAACAAGCCGGGCCTCCTCCCAGTGATTTTTCAGTTTCAACGAGAGATCGGGAGCGCAACTGAGCTGCCCGTCGTGGGCCGGGTTTTCAATTTCATCCTGAAAAAGCGCCAGGTCTTCGGCAGGCAATGTCGAAAGCGCCTGACAGAGCGATTCCCAGGCTTCGGGACGCCGGAGGTCCTTCAGGTTTTGAAAAATGTCGGCAGGCGTGTAGCCGCTCTGACTCCATTCATCCTGGGTCGCTGCCTCGAAATTCAGCCGAAGCGCTCTTCTTAAATCGTCACGCATTTGCGCAGTCAGCGAAGCTGCGTCTGGCGCTGCTGTCTCGGCCCGTTGAGGGGTGCCTGAATCTGAATTTCTCCCTGATCCGGAAAAAATAACCAGAAGACCGAGAGTCGACGCTAAAGTTTTCCAAGTGGCATGAGAGCGATGACGCATTGCGACACCTCCAGGTAACTGGGCAGGAGTATCATTGCTGACTAGAGTTGTCAACTATAGTAAATAGCTGAAATAATGGATTTTTTTCGTAAGACTGAGTTCTTAATCGACGAATTGATCAACGATAGCAGGGAACTTACCGACGACCATAAACAACGAATTCATCTCGTGTTTCTCGAGATTCGACCGGCCCCAGTCAAAATCGAAGGCGGCGCCAAAGTATTCGGCGGCGTCGGGGCTTTCAAGCAGGATAGCGACTTCGCGATTGTTCACGACGGAGTTTTGCGTCCCGTTGATGGAGCCGACGAGAGCCAGTTGGCCGTCGACGAGAATGCCTTTGTTGTGGATGTACGTGATCTCCGCGGCTTGCACATCAATGATCTTTGCGGAAAGGGGAAGACGCTCACTCGTCGCAACCGTTCGGAGCAGTTCGACCGTCGCTTCGTTTCCTTTTTTTGGCGCCGCCGCGGGCGGTGTTTCGGTTCTTCCGAGGCGAATCGGCGATGGGTCGGGCTGGCTCCAGACTTTGTCATCGTTCAGGAGAACGCGAACCTCAACTCCCCGTTGGGCCGCGCGGATCAATTCCGTCACAATGGGGTTCTCGGCAATGTGCGGACTTCGCCATTTCGCCGGGAGAGACATCTCCTCCATTTCGAGATTTTTTCGTGCGGAGCGAATCAGCTGAACGATTCCGTCGAGCGATCGTGGAGAAAGAATCAGCTCGGCATTTTTCGCGTCCCCGCGGCCGATGGGAATTGCCGCTACTTTTCGCGCCCGGCTGGGGCTCGGCGAGCTGAGCGGCGTTTCCGCGGCTGGCTCTTTCCCGGAGAGTTCAACGACGTCGCCGAATTTGCGATCACTGTCGGCATCAAAAATCGTCCTGAGATCCGCCGCCACTTTGGCGTCGTTCATCGTGATGTCCCAACCCCGATTTCCGACCTGGCCGGAAATGGGATGCCCGTTCCGACTGAAGTTTTCGGACGAAATCAATGAAAGGTGCTGGTCCGCGATGATGTATTTTGCATGGTTCCAGCGAAAACGGCGCCGGGCATTTTCAGAAGCGGGCTTCTTCATCACGAAAAGATGATTTCGAGGGTTCCCTTTCGCGCGCATGGCACGGGAGACGATCGTCAGGGTTTCTTTGCCTTGAGCGGACATCTGCCCGAAGGGTTCGGCTTCAACGAGGAGTTCAACGTTCACGCCTGCATTGATTCGGTCGATAACAGCGGTTGCGATTTCTGGGCTCTCGAATTGGTAGATATTGATGATGAGTTCCTGGCGTGCCGAATTCAAAACTGAGAGCAGCAGGTTCAGATTGTTATCTGGAGAAAGGCCCATCCTAATGGGGAAGGCAAAGGCGGAGGACACTACTAATAGTAGTGTGCTCGAAAGTACCGCTAGTCTGAGACGTGACCACGTTGTGCTTATCTTGCAATGCATGCAATCCCCCCGGATTTGAAAACACCTTAACATGAGATTTTTAGCCTACAACGAGGGAATTATTTTATGCGGAGCGCCATCGTGATTTCTTATTTTTCAATTAAGAAGAGGTTCGCAGAATCAAACAAACGGCTTAACGAGCTGCAGCATTCCATTGGTGTCATATATGCACGGAGCGCATTCCGAAAACGGGGTGAGTTTGAAATTATCTGCGAAATTTTTCATCGCGCTCGTGATTACCGGAACCGCAGGTTTTGCCGCGTTCGGTGATCGCAAATTCGTGGTTCCGTCGGCTTCGAACCAGGGCTATGCGCCTGAACAGCCCATTCCGTTCAGTCATCGGCTAATGGCGGGAAATGATCGCATCCCGTGTCTCTACTGTCATACGGGAGCCGACAAG
>DATDSK010000289.1:0-4934 GCA_035291325.1 Bdellovibrionota bacterium
GCATCGCGTATCGTGAAGAGGCCGCTCACGTTAGGTCGGTTTAGGGAAGAACCGGCGCGATTAGCGCCAGGGAATACGGCAAAGTTCTGGCGAACTTTGCTGTGCGAGGTGAAAGCATGAGGCTCAATCAGGGAATTCAGAGGTATCGTGAGTCGACGCGAAACGATTCAAGACCCGCGAAAAACGCGAGTTCCGCGAAGGCGGCCGCGAAAGAGACGCCGGCAAAAGAGCAGCCGACAAAAGAGCACAAAGAAAAAGAGCACAAAGAAAAAGAGCAGGCGAAAAACCTGAAAACCCCTCAAAAGGCGGCCAAAAGCACGAAACCTGCCGCGACGATGGAAGACGTTAACAAGGCGGCCGAGGATATCATCGCGGCCGAAGAAGCGGCAAAAGAGGAAGCCGCACTTCAGAAGGAAATCGCCGCGGAATTGGAGCGCGAATCCGCTCAAACCGCGCAGCTGGTTAAAGAGGATTTTTCGCCCGTCAACAGCACCCGCGAGAGGCTCGTGCTTGAGTACGCTCCGCTGATCAAGTACATCGCGCAAAAAATCGCGGCGCGACTTCCGGCCAATATCGAACTGGATGACCTGATCAGTTCGGGAGTGATCGGTCTGATGGACGCGATCGAGAAGTACGATTCGTCACGGGACAACAAATTCAAAACTTACGCGGAATTCAGGATTCGCGGCGCCATTCTCGACGAGTTGCGGGCCCAGGACTGGGTGCCCCGTTCCGTTCGCGAGAAGGCGAAAGTGCTCGAACGCTGTTACATCAAACTGGAACAGCAAAACGGCAGGCAGGCCACTGACGAGGAAGTCTGCAGCGAGCTTGGCATCAGTCAGGCCGATTTTCACGATCTCTTGAATCAGGTCAGGAGCGTTTCGCTCCTTTCTTATGATGACATCCTGAATTTTTCGAAGGCCGACAAGAGATCACTCCACGGTCTGGGAGAAAACGGGACCAAGGTTCCAACCCCGTACAGTGAAGTGAGCGTCGCGTCCGTGAAGAAAATGATCGCCGAGTCGATCCAGGATCTTCCTGAAAAGCAGCGGCTCGTGCTGTCGCTCTATTATTACGAAGATCTCAATCTCAAGGAAATCGGCCGGGTTCTGGACGTCACTGAATCGCGAGTGAGCCAGCTGCACACGCAAGCCATTATCCGGCTCAAAGCGAAGCTCCGTAATCACTGGGAAGAGTTTTACATGCTCTTGAGTTAAGGTGCGCTAGTGTCCTGAGTCAGTAATATCGTGACAATTGCCGGAAAGATTTTGGTTTTCTTCGAGACGCGAAAAGCGACGCAGGCTTATTGCCTGCTAGCTTTGAGCAACGAAGAAGAAAAACAAAAGATTCCGGCCCTTTGGGAAGGATCATTTTGATTCGACTCTGTGTCGCTCGTCGCTCGCAGACCAAAAGTATGCGTCGCTCCTCGCTCCTTGATTCGAGTCAAAATGATCTCTTCAATTGTCACGTTATTACTGACTCAGGACACTAGGCAGCCTTCGAGCCGTGGAGTTCTCCCTGAAGTCCGTCGTAGAAGGCTTTCACCGCCTTTTCTTCTTCCGGACTTTTGAACGTGAATTGGATGCCGACCCGATAGCTGAATGAATTTGCCGAAAGTATGTGACTGTCGTTGTGGTACTCCTGGCAAGCGACGACCTTGCCGCGAAGCTGAACTGAACTCGGTTCAGTTACCGTAATCAGCACTTCCTGCCCCGAACCGAGCGGTAGGGCGGTGAAAATACCGACTGATTTGGCGGTCAAGTCATTCAGAACGACTCTCGCCGTAGTGGTGACCGGTTCTGAAGATGCCGAGCCCACGATTTGGAGTTCGGCGTTGACCCGGCGAATATGAAACGGTTGTTGAAGCCGTTCACGTTCACGCTTTCTGGCATTTGCCAGCGCCCGGACCCGCTGATTGGGGGATTGCCACATACGAACTCCTTCTGATTGCGCCTAGTTCTAATTATGCCGCGCGTTAGTGCCGCAAACAAGAAAAAGTGTGAAGAAAAGCCTCATTTTTTAACAATCCTGGGAATTCAAGGACTTCTGCTAGATCTGGAGCGCAATCCGCAGAGCGTGCCGTCGGTCTTGATATCCGCCCGGATTGAGACTCATCTCCTCACCATATGTCGCGTATTCCAAGCTGAAGAAGCGGAATAGGAAGCCCAGGCCGGCGGCCAAATAACCTTGGTTAATCCCGAGCCGTGGTGCGAGCATCCCGTACCGGGCTTCGGCGCCGAGGTGGACCGTCCTGAAGAGACTTCCGTTCGGGTTATTCCCGATATCCGTAAATTCGAGCGCCGCGAGAAAATTCGAGAAGGGCCCGAGGCGGGGACGTCGCGCTGAAATCCCGAAATTGAAAGTGCGGGGCTGTGCAATCGGCAAATTGCCTGTTTCGGCCGGGTGGAGTTTGATGTTGCTGTATTTGCCACCGAGGAGATTGTTGATCGATGCGCCTCCCAGGAACTCGAATTCCTTCCACGTATGGGGAATCCGGTACATGGCGCCCAGATCGAAATCGAGCATTGCCCCGTCGCCGCCGATTTCCTTCGCGCTCAGGGTTGAGCTGCGTAAAAAATCCGCGAAGCTGTAGCTCATCTTATCGATTCGGGTCGACACGCGGTAGGTGAAATGCGCGGTCATTCCGACTGACAGACGATCGTCGTTCAGAAAACGCCGGCCCACCGTAAAAGCCGGGCCGATATCCGTAAACGCCTGCGGGTCGATCCTGAAGGTCCTGCGGAGATCGAGATCGAACTGGGTGCTCGTGATCAGGCCGAATGCGTATGCCGTGCGTCCTTCCGCGGGAACCGGGAAATAAAGTGAAGGAAGCGTCGTCTGAAACCGGACGTGATTATTGCTGCCGGCGCTGCTGCCGATTTTCTGGACCGTGTCACCGGATTCGAGCAGGTCTCCGAGAGTGTCGATCGTTGTTGAATTGATCTCGATCATCGGATCAAAAAGCGTCATCCGGAAGCGCGGGTTGTAAGTCACGCGGGCGGGATTTCCGAAAAAGTTTTCGTCATAGAGGCCGGTCGTGATCTTCACGCCGCCCATCGCGGAGCTTCGGATGCTCTGATAGGGCCGGACGATTTGCTCGAGGGCGTGAGCCTCGATGCTGAGTCCTGCGGCAACGAGTAAGGTGAATGCGATCAAAGGAATGTGGAATTTCATGAGCGGCTCCCGAACCCATTTTCGATGAGAGTCAAGCGATAGCAGCCGGGATCGTCATCGACCAGAAACTGAACGACCGCGATAAAGACTTCCATGAGCGTCTTGGTTGAACCGCCGAGCCGGCCCGCGGCGCCAATTTCAGCCAAGCCGGCATTTGCTTCAACGATCGCGGCATGAACCATATAAAGCGTCGGAGCCGAGGTCATGCCGGCCGTCCCCGAAGTCGGAAGCCCCGCCAGCGCGGGACCCACCGCCATCGCACCCGCGCAACCTGCCGGATTCGCGCACGTGACTGCGTTACAGGTGGACATGTCCGTCACCAGATCCGCTCGGGTGAATTTCCCGGGAGTGTTCGCGATTTCGGAGAAGAGCTCGGAGAGAATCGCCATCGCGCCTAGAAACCGAACCATCCCCCTCAACGCCGCGTTGTTCTGGATTTTCGTGTGTTCTTGAAAAGCCGTGAGCATCGCGAGGCGCTTGGTCACGCCCGGAGCGCCCCCGGTTGAGGAATTGCTCAGCATCGCGGCGAGTTTCGTGATTGCCTCTCCGCCCGGTGTCGCGCCCGTTCCGAATGCCGTCATGAAAGCGGCCATTCCGGCGCCCGTATCTTCGAGCATCCGGAAAGCCTGTTCACTCGCGGCGGTATCGGCTTCGGCGGACGAGAGCTTCCCGTAAAGCTCGGCGGCGGTCGCGAAATCACCGTGATCAAACGCGGCCCGTGCCGCCGAAAGAAGCTGCGGGTCTGAAGTCGGGCTGTCGATCGGATCGAAAATGTTACAGGATATCGTCCCTGAAACGAGGACCAAGATGAGAGTCAATCTCGAAAGCGGAGCTTTTAGCCGACAAAAGCGCGGGTAGCAGTTTCTCACGGGATCTCCCTGAAATGATTTAGTGTAGAAATCAAGAGTAGGGGAGCCCTGCTGGTTTGTAAAGCGCGGGGGATTACTTATCTCGTTTGAGCGGGAGGCGGTACCTCGTGATGGGGCTTGTGCCCCGTTTGTGCCCAGCCCTGACGCGTGATGAATTCCATCACTTGCTTTCGAAGGTCGTCCAGCGTCTTGGAGTTGTCGAACAAGACGGTCGCGGCGGCGCGTCGGTCGGAATCCGAAGCTTGGGCCTGAAGGATTTTGTCGGCCATTTCCGGGCTTAACCCGTCGCGGGTGACGAGCCGCTTTCGGCGGATTTCAGCAGGACAATCGACCACGATCAGTCCGGCAAGATTCTTATAACGTTCAGTTTCAACAAGCAGGGCGGCTTCGTAAATGACATGCAGAGGCTTTCCGGATTCTGTTCCGTTCGGGAATTTCGCCTGCGCCAGAAGCTGCACGCGATGAATGCTTTCGGTTTGAATGAGGGGGTGAAGAATGGCTTCCAGATCACGTTTGGCGGCCGGATCAGAAAAGACGATCTCCCGCAATTTCGCGCGGTCAGCGGTTCCGAAGCGTCTCATGATGGCGGGATAAGCGTTCCCGTCGGGTTCCGTCAATTGATGAGCAATTTTGTCAGCATCAACGACGATAATCCCTGCCTTTTCAAAAAAGGCCGCGGCGGTCGATTTACCGGAAGCGACGCCTCCCGTTAAGCCCCAGATTTCGACGGGGCTTCGGGCTTGGCGGCTATCAGTCGAAAGTTGCCCTGCGCTACTCATGCTGAGACTCCTTTTTTGCTTCATCCCAGAACTGGTCCATCTCTTCTAGCGTCGACTGTTCGGGTGTCTTTCCGTGTTCCTTAAGTCTCTTTTCGACGTGATGAAACCGAAA
>DATDSK010000290.1:0-6720 GCA_035291325.1 Bdellovibrionota bacterium
GCTGATTGATGTCATGGGCGACGTGGCCAAAGGACGCGCGTTGGACTTATTCGAGGCTTCTCCGGTCGAGGGTTTCGATTCCGCTATTCAGGGTGGCAATGATTACGAGCTGACCCGTGATTCCGATGTGATCATTATTACGGCGGGACTTCCTCGAAAACCCGGCATGAGTCGCGATGATCTGCTTTCCACGAATGCGAAAATCGTTCGGGAGTGCGTCAAGAACTCAGCCCGACTCTCGCCGCAAGCCGTCATGATTGTTGTCAGCAATCCCCTGGATGCTATGTGTCACGTCGCCCTTCATGAATCAGGATTTCCCAGGGAGCGCGTTATTGGAATGGCCGGCGTGCTGGATAGCGCCCGATTTCGCAGTTTTGTAGCGATGGAACTCGGAATGAGCGTTGAAGATGTGCACGCTTTCGTCTTTGGAGGCCACGGGGATACCATGGTCCCCATGCCCCGGTACGTGAGTGTAGGCGGAATTCCCCTGGAACAGCTCCTTCCGAAGGACAAAATCAATTCCATTGTCGAGCGGACACGAAAAGGCGGTGGAGAAATCGTAAACCTTCTCAAAACGGGTTCGGCGTATTATGCTCCTGCAGCAAGCACTATCCAAATGGCCGAAGCAATTGTTCGCGATAAGAAGCGATACCTGCCTTGCGCTGTTTATTTGAAAGGTGAGTACGGCGTTAAAGATCTTTTCTGCGGTGTGATTGCCAAGCTCGGCGCAAGAGGTGTCGAGGGAGTTCCGATCCTGGAGCTCAATGAGGCGGAAAAGGCGATGTTCGAAAAATCAGCCGCGGCCGTGAAAGAACTCGTCGACGCGATGGCTAAACTGGGCGTTTAAAAACTTAAACGTCCTGCCGAACGGCGCCGACATCAGACCGGACTGTTGAGGGGAGTGAGAGATGAATATTCATGAGTATCAGGCAAAACAGCTTCTCAAAAAATTCGGAGTGAGAGTCCCTGAGGGACGCCTCGTCGAAGAAGGCTCGGACCCAAAAGATATTCCGGCCCGCGCTGAAAAGGCGGCTCAGGATCTCGCGAAATCGCAGGGCAATGCTGTTTGGGTTGTGAAGGCCCAAATCCATGCCGGTGGACGCGGAAAAGCGGGCGGCGTGAAAGTTTGCAAGGACCTTCCGAGCGTCAAAGCGGCGGCAAGCGAAATCATCGGCAAGACCCTGGTGACCCCGCAGACCGGCGCTCACGGAAAAAAGGTCCACAAAGTCTGGATCGAAGAGGGTTCGGATATCGCGCGTGAGTTCTATCTTGGCGTGGTGATTGATCGTGCGCTCTCTCAGGTGGTCATGATGGCCTCGACTGAGGGCGGAATGGAAATCGAGGAAGTGGCCGCGAAAACCCCCGAGAAGATCATCAAAGTCGCCGTCGATCCCACGTTGGGCTTCATGCCTTTTCATGGGCGAAAGCTTGCGAAAGCCCTTGAGCTGTCTCCGGAACAGACCAAGGAAGCCATCGGATTTTTTAAGAACATCTATCGTTGTTTCATCGAGGCGGATTGTTCGCTGATCGAAATCAATCCCCTGATCCTGACGAGGAAGGGAAATCTCGTCGCGCTCGATGCGAAATTCAATTTTGATGATAACGCCCTCTTCAGGCATCCCGAAATCGTCGAGATGAGGGATCTTCAGGAAGAAAACCCGCAGGACATCGAGGCTTCGAAATACGATCTTGCCTATATCGCCCTCGACGGGACGATCGGTTGTCTCGTGAACGGCGCCGGACTCGCCATGTCGACGATGGATATCATCAAGCTTCACGGCGGAGAACCCGCGAATTTCCTGGATGTGGGAGGGAGCGCGTCCAAGGAGAAGGTCGCTCACGCTTTCAAGATCATTCTCAAAGATCCCCATGTGAAGGCGATCCTGATCAATATTTTCGGCGGCATTATGAAATGTGACGTCATCGCCGAAGGGGTGATCGAGGCGGCCCGGGATCTCGCGCTGCAGGTGCCGTTGGTCGTCCGGCTCGAAGGCACGAACGTGGATCGCGGCAAGCAGATTCTGGCGAGTTCAGGACTGAAGATCACGCCGGCTGATGACTTGACGGACGCGGCCAAAAAAGTGGTCGCCGCCGCAACAAAAAATTTCAACCGGTCATAAAGGGGCAGAGACCATGGCAATTTGGATTGATAAGAATACGAAGCTCCTCGTTCAGGGGATTACGGGCGCTCAGGGCACCTTTCATGCGATTGGGTGCAAGGAGTACGGTACTCAGGTCGTTGGAGGAGTGACCCCAGGAAAGGGCGGACAGACGCATGAGGGTTTCCCTGTTTTCAACTCCGTCGGCGATGCGGTCAGGACTACCGGAGCGAATGCGACGATGATTTTTGTTCCGCCCGCAGGCGCGGCCGACGCGATTTGTGAAGCGGCCGATGCCGGAGTCGGGTTGATCGTGTGCATTACCGAGGGGATTCCGGTCAAGGATATGCTTGCAGTGAAGCGCTTTCTTGCCACGACGAAGTCGCGCTTGATCGGGCCGAACTGTCCGGGGATCATCACGCCGGGCCAGTGCAAGATCGGGATCATGCCCGGACACATCCACAGGGCTGGCAATATCGGGGTTGTCTCGCGCTCAGGCACTTTGACTTACGAAGCCGTCTATCAGCTTACCCAGCTCGGAATCGGTCAAAGTACTTGCGTTGGTATCGGCGGCGATCCGATTAACGGCACGAACTTTATCGATGTTCTGGATGCCTTCAATCGCGATCCGGACACTCACGGGGTGATCATGATCGGTGAGATCGGCGGAACCGCCGAGGAGGAAGCGGCCGATTTCATCAGACGCGAAGTTCGAAAGCCGGTTGCGGGATTCATCTGTGGCGCTTCGGCCCCCAAGGGCAAGCGTATGGGGCACGCCGGTGCGATCATTTCGGGCGGAAAAGGCACCGCCGAAGAGAAGTTCCAGGCTCTTCAGGCTGCCGGAGTGAAAATCGCGAGGAGTCCCGCGGATCTCGGGACCACGCTCGCTTCCGCGATGTCGGCAGTGTGAACAAGTAATCCCTCGCAATTCTGGATGAATTGCGTTACGGAATCATACAAGAAGATCAGACTTCAGCAGAAAGGACACCATCAGAATGGCTATCGAGCGCACTTTTTCCATCATTAAACCCAACGCTGTTCAGAAAAACGCGATTGGTGAGATCATTACCAGGTTTGAGAAGCGCGGCCTCCGAATCGCTGCGGCGAAGATGCTGCGGCTTTCGCGTGAGAAGGCTGAAGGATTCTATATCGAACATCAGAACAAGCCATTCTTCCAAAGCTTGGTGCACTTCATGACCAGCGGGCCGGTTCTTTTGATGTGCCTGGAAGGCGAAAACGCCGTCAGTTTGAATCGTGAGATCATGGGCGCGACCGACCCCGCGAAGGCCGCTCCCGGTACGATTCGCAAGGATTTTGCCGACAGCATGGAAGCGAACGCGGTCCATGGCTCTGACAGCCTGAGGTCGGCTGAGCGCGAGCTTTCGTATTTCTTCGACAATACGGAGCTTCAGAAACGATTCTGAGCGAGTATGCGAGTCGCCATAGCTCAACTCGATCCGATTGTTGGCGGGTTCGAAGCCAACGTTAAAAAAATCAAAGAAGCCTATCAACGGGCCTGTTCCAAGCGGGCCCGGATTCTTCTCACGCCCGAAATGGGCATTTGCGGGTATCCACCGCATGATCTGGTCGAGCAGCCCGAGATTTTTGAAAGAAACGATCGAGCGTTGGACGATCTCATGGCGGCGACTCAGGGAAAATCCTGCGCCCTGGTGGTCGGACACGTGGGGACCAATCCCTCCGGCCTGGGACGGGCGGCTCAGAACGTGGTGACCGTTCTTCAGGATGGGCGAAGAGTTTTCAGGCAAGCAAAGACGCTATTGCCGACTTACGACGTGTTCGATGAAGCCCGGTACTTCGAGCCCGCGCACGAAGTCAATCTCTGGAACTGTGACGGGCACAAGATCGCGATGGCCATTTGCGAGGACCTCTGGGCGGCTGATCCTGCATTGGGTCGGCGTATCTACAATTTTAACCCGACGGATTGTTACAGGGACCAGAAGGCCGATATCCTGTTTTCGCTTTCGGCAAGTCCCTTTGAATGGGGGAAGCGCGAACGGCGTGAGTTTCTGCACGGCGAGATCGCGCGAACGCTTCATGTCCCGCTGGTCTACGTGAATCAGGTAGGCGCGACGGACGAAATTCTTTTCGACGGCGGGTCATTCGCTTTCAGCGCGGAGGGTACTCTTACGGGGCGCATGCCGCTTTTCAGGACCTCTTTCGGTTTAACCGAGGTGGTCTCGGGGGAGCCAGTTTGGGAAACCCCGTCCGAGGAGGGTAGGGAAGACTCCCCGCCGGCTGAAATCGAACTTCTCTATCGAGGTCTGATCGTCGGGATACGGGAGTACTTCGCGCGAACCGGTTTCAAATCGGCGGTGATCGGTCTGAGTGGCGGGATTGATTCGGCTGTAGTAGCCGTTCTCGCGGCGGAAGCTCTCGGGCCAAAGCATGTGCTTGGCGTTGCCATGCCGAGTCAGCATTCCTCAAGTCACAGCCTCGAAGATGCGGAACAGATTGCCCGAAAGCTGGGGATCGGCTTCACCGTACGGCCGATCAAGTTTCTTTATTCGATGGCGGCTCGTGAACTTTCGGAAGGGAGGGGAGAACTTGCCCCGATTGCCCTCGAGAATCTTCAGACGAGGTTGCGAAGCGTTATTCTGATGACTCTGTCGAACCACCTTTCCTCTTTGGTGCTCACGACAGGCAACAAATCTGAGCTCGCGACCGGCTATTGCACTCTTTATGGTGATATGGCGGGAGCCCTCGCGCCCATCGGGGATGTCTACAAGACACGCGTTTACGATATGGCTCGTCACATTAACCAGAATCACGGTGACCTCATCCAGGAGCGTTGCTTAACCAAAGCACCTTCGGCTGAACTCAGGCCCAATCAGAAGGACCAGGATGTTTTGCCGCCTTATGACCAGCTCGACCAGATGTTGTTTGAGTACATCGAGAAAAAAACTCCCGCGGCGGTGATTGAAGCACGGTTTGGCCAGGCGGCGAAGGACGTGTTGCAGCGGGTGATCGCGAACGAATACAAACGTCGACAGGCCGCGCCCGTTCTTAAGGTGAGTCCCAAGGCATTCGGCATTGGGCGACGTTACCCGATCGCAAAATTCTGGACCCCTTAGTCGTAACTGACGGCCGAAACGAATTCCTTTACGTAATATTCTCGGCGTGATAGAGCGCATTGCTGTTTGGCGCTTGGCTTTTATTAACGAAAAAGGGGCTCAAACGATGCTCGCTTTAGCTGATTTGGCCGATTTAGCCGATTTAAAAGGAGTTCGAAGCTGTATGAATAAGAAAATGAATACCGAAATCAACAAAGTCATCAATCGGGTGAAGGCCGCACAGGTCAAATTCGAGGAACTCCTGAAGAACCAGGACTGGGTTGAGGAAGTCCGGACCTATGCTGAGCGTCAGCGTAAGGAAGTGCAGAGCCTGTTGACTTCGGACGTCTCAATGGTGAGGAAGTTTATCGAACGGGAGCGAAAAGAGCTCGAAAAATTCCAGAACCAGATCCCGGGTGAAGTCGAGAAGCTTCGCGGATTCGTTAAAGCACAAAAGAAGGAGCTGGAAAAGCTCCTCGGACGTGTTCGGAAAACAGCCACCCAGGGGACTAAAACAAAGAGGCCGAAATCCCGAAAACCCGGCAAGAAAGCCGCTTCGACGAAGAAGTCCGCGGGCACCTGACGCCCGAGCTCGCCCGCAGGGCCGGTCAGTTCTCTGAAATTGAATTTTGTCCAAACACCCTTCGCCCTGACAGGCACCTTGACAGGACCAGGGCAGTTCGGTATCTCTTTCGTTGAAAAGGAGGTTCTCAAAGAACCAAACAGCGAATGGCATTTACACCATCCAATCCGGCCGGCCCACCACCATCATTTCCCCGTCCGCGTTTTCCGCGCGGTCCAGTCCCGAACCAGAACAAAGACGAGCATCGGATCAACGAGAGAATCCGCGTCCCTCAGGTGCGGTTAATCGACGAGAAAGGCGCCCAAGTCGGCGTTGTTCCGACGAATGAAGCCCTGCAAATGGCGCGAGACCGCGGTCTCGATCTCATGGAGGTTTCGCCCAACGCGCAACCCCCCGTCTGTAAAATCTGTGACTACGGAAAATTTAAGTACGAGAAGAAAAAGAAAGAGCATCTCGCGCGAAAGAAGCAGACCGTAATCAAGGTCAAGGAAGTTCAGCTTCGTCCCCAGACTGAAGAACACGACCTGGATTACAAGTTCCGCAATGTTCGACAGTTTTTGATCGACGGCGATAAGGCCAAAATCACGATCATGTTCCGAGGTCGAGAAATCACCTACGTCGACCAGGGTTTTAAGATGATGAAGCAATTGGCGGAACTCGTGAAGGATATCGCTGTAATCGAGGCTCATCCCAAGCTCGAAGGCAAGAAGTTGATTATGATCCTTGCTCCTGCTCCGGGTGGTAAGAAGCCGGCCCCGGGTCCCAGCCCGGTTCAGCCGATCGTGAAGCCAAATCAGGGTTAGCGGCTTTTTACACCAGCTATCCCCTTGACGAACCTTTGGTTCTTGGAGTAGGGTGCTCCCTTACGTAAACTTTCGTAACCCCCGAAACCTTTGGGTATTTAGAGGCCGAGATGAAACTGAAAACAAAGAAATCAGCCGCCAAACGGTTTAGCTTTACCGCGACC
>DATDSK010000291.1:0-16239 GCA_035291325.1 Bdellovibrionota bacterium
GCTTTGATGTGATTATCAGCATCGGTGATGAGCGTGAAAATGCAGTGCGGAGTAACTGTGGGCAGGCGGTGCTGAGGGCGAAGAAAACGAACGGTGCCCACCGAATGAAAGCCTATCCTGCAACTTACCGAGACTGAGATTTCTGGCATACGGTTCAGAATGTGATTATCGGGCAAACGCGCTCGAAACCTATTTGGTCTCGGATTTTGTTGGAGCAGGCGTTTCGATTGCCAAAAAGATCGGTTACGCGGGCGGGGATGATTTTGCCAGTTGGGAATTTGCAAATGTCTATGACCAGATCGGAGCTGATGAAGAGATGTCGCGTGAGTTTCCTCGAATGGGAAAGATCAAGACGGTCATTGGAGTGACTGGATATCCGGAACTGATTCGCCCCGTTTTTGCACGCAGCTATCTCGCCTTAAAAGGAAAAGATGCGGACCATGTGATTCGCGGGAAGATCAAATCGAGAAAGAAAGTTGAAGCGGGGTTTCGAGGTATCTATGCCAGCGGCGAGCGCTTTGATGCCGACCTCGAGTGTTCACCTGTGACAGATCACGAGCAAATTCGAAATAAGATGTTCAATGCGATCGGCGGGGTTGAGCGGATGATTCGAGGTTCGAAATAGGGTTGCCGTGGGATCGAGAGGCGCGTCTCTCAGGGAGAAGCCAGAATAGATTGCAACCAGCGAACTGTACATTTCGAGGGATCGATTAAGCCAGCTTTTCTGAATTTTTCGGGGAGCAGATTTTCGAACCGGCTGAAGTCAAGACCGGGGCCTTCTACATAGGATCGAAATTGTGAATACACTTCAGCGTCACTCCCCGGAGGTGAAAGAGAGCCGACCGGTACCCGCTCGGGTTGGGATTTTAGAAAATTGATCCTTCGCTCGAAAAGTTCCCCGAGTTTTTCCAGATCGTCGGCGCTTTGCTGAGCCCGGAGTGCGCGTAATTCGACGGTTCTGAAGGAGTCCGGAACGTTCTTGCGAGTGACGCGTGTCAGATTTACCGCCATATATTTTTGCGGAGGTTCTCCGTAAGCAGGGGATCGAAAGTAGACTCGCCGTTCTAATTCCGTGGCGAGCTGCTCACGTCCTTTGATGATTCCGTGGTCGAAATCCGATATCACTTTGCGAAATGCTATCTTTTGGTCTGGTCGAAGTTTGGCGATGGGGGTTGCATTGCCACGATCCATGGTCAGAGCGCCGTAAGCCAGGCCGGGATGATTCGAATAATCGACGATGAAATCACGAAGCAGTTTGCCGTCTTCGGGAAATGCTGATGTCAAATCGATGTGGATATGACCTCCCCCGACGCCCGATCGCGGTTTCAATCCGATATCCTTGCAGGTTTCAAAGATGTGCTCTTCAATTCGGCGTTTTACTCGCGACAAATCCCCAAGCGACATTTCCTTCGCTTGAAACTCGAGGACTGAGGTGTCCAGCCCGGCAATGAACCACCAGCCATCCGGGTAGACAACTTTCACCTCGGGAGTACGCCAGCCATCCGGCCAGAGGTGAAACTGTCCTTCAACTTTGCATCCAAACTGTTTACAGATTGCCTGGATCCGAATCTTGAATTTTTCGAGGGCTTGTTGATTTTCGGGACGGATGGCGCTCACGTCGCCGTTTGACATCATCCACTCGGCGTTTACCATTTCATCATTGGTGAAAGTCAGTTCCGGACCGATTTTGATCGACGTTGTTCTCGCTTCCAATCGGCGGGCCGGAACGAATGAGGAGCTTTCCGGCATCTTTGGAGCCAAGGGCCACACCTTAGGGAAG
Source organism: Bdellovibrionota bacterium (assembly GCA_035291325.1). Classification (GTDB taxonomy): domain Bacteria; phylum Bdellovibrionota; class UBA1018; order UBA1018; family UBA1018; genus XYD1-FULL-55-31. The sequence goes on from DATDSK010000291.1 coordinate 1,781, forward strand.
TCGTGGAATTCCAAAACGGCTACGGTTCGATTGTTTGAGACAGGTCTTCCCCAGGGCGCCAGGTAAGATCCGGTACGAATACCTTTGGGGCCGGTCAGATCCTCCAATAAACGCCCGGAGTAATCCAATTCATAGGAATCGACTGACACGAGCTTTCCATTGTGGCGAACGACGGTGAAGGCGTGATCCTCGATTAGCCCGTCGGTATTCACCTTGGCGTAAACGTAGCGATTGGGTATCCCCGCCTCCTTGAGTGCCAGATGGGTAAGGAGCGCGTATTCGCGGCAAACGCCAGCTTTCGTGGATGCGTATTCCCCGATTGAAATCTCACGACCGGCTTGCCTGTATTTGCTCAGAGTTGAAAGGTAGCGTGGGTCGAGATAGTCCCGGCCCGGCAAAATCTCTTCGCGGATGAACCGGACGATGGCATTGATTCTCTGCTCAACCGGAAGGTTTCTTTTCTGCCGCGAGAATTCCCAGAGGACAGCCAGTTCCGGATGGCTCTTGTCGATGATGTAATCCGGTTGAATCCCCCCAAAAGAAACTGACCCTTCTAAGACTGCCTGGTCCGGGATGTTCCGAAGTACAGGAGGGGATTTTTGCGTTCCGCCCGCCGCCTGTTCAAACAGGAACGCGACGGCGACAATGATCGCGAACGCGCTCACAGTTCTAAGATTGCTGCTTCGTGGAACAGGGCCCATCATTTACGTTTCGGCAATATCCGCGGCGAACTGCAGAGGGTTTTTCATCCGCCCGCATTTTACGGGCACAAGAGCCTACATACCTCTCCGACCATTTCGGCTCAGATCCGCTTCGGGCTTAAAACTCCAAACCGACATCGATCATCAACATCGGCAAAAGGGTTAGCTGAGGGACGCGGATAAGAATAGGATGTGCTCACGGATGTCCGAGGGCCAATCGCTCATAAGTTTTTTGAATAATTCGCACTTTTTTGCGTAAAACGCACGAAGCGCTTCCTCGTAATCGGGCAAGTTGCCGGCCATGGCAGTCATAAAGCGGTAGGTAGCCTCCTGTGCCTGGCGGATCTGATCTTGTTTTCCGCTCTTCGACATAGTCCCTTCAACAAGCTTGCGGAGCCTAACTGACGCACCTCCCGGCTGAGTAGCCAGCCAGTCCCAGTGCCGAGGCAGAAGTGTCACCTCGCGGGCGACTACGCCGAGCTTGGGCCTTCCTTCCTTGCTGCTTCTCATCCTTGGTTCCCTGCTCATTTGAGTCCGTCTGTTCCGTATAGCGTTTGGATATCGCTTTTGTGGTCCCACGAAGATCGAGATCGATCACTTTTCCTGTCGCATTACTAAACACCGTTACCACTGCTTCCGGATGTTTCTTTAAATATCCCTTTACCTCTACGGCTACGTGGGCGAGCGAACCCGTGACGATTTTTCTATTTTCAGCAGAAGCGATACAAGTTGTTTGAGCCATGAATCGATAATACCCGGATATAATAGCCCTATCAAATTTATCCGGGTAAAATGAGTTTCGCGTCCTTGTTCAAACGAGACTTTATTTCTGTTGGCAAGTCAGCCCTAGCCTTCGGACCTGATATGACTGATCTTTTTAGCTTCGAATTTTCAGAGGCTTGGGGTTCAAAGGATCTGCGCTATCAAAAAGTAAACCGAGTAGAGGAGGCCGATAGCCTCCCCCCTCGCCGAACCGGACTTGCGGGTTTCCCGCGTCCGGCTCTTCCAATTTCAGGCAAAGCTCATTTGGCTTTGGCTCTGTCGCAATGAATCGGGAATGACCCTAACCGGTCTGATCCCTCGTGTGATCCACAAACCCAGCGGGATGAGGCGTTTCCAGGGCACTGGGCGCCGCTGCTGGCGATTTTTCCTACGCAGGTAGTGCCAGACGGCTCGTTTCACGCTTTTCACCTCCCGATAGAACACGCGGTTGGAGTTGCCGTAGCGAAAGTAATTCGCCCAACGAAAACTAACACCGAGGACTTCAGCCAATTTTCTTACTGCAATGAAGTCTGTGGGCGATGCTCCGGCCCTCCAATCGACAATTGTCGATCTACTGATGCCAGACTTTTCAGCAAGCTCTCTGACGCCAAGCTTCTTCTCTTCCATCAATCTGGTGAGGTTGTCTTTAAAAGGAGCTTTTGCCCTCGGTTTTCTGCGCGGCGCACCCGTGTCTGCCACGTCTTTATCTCAAAGCCGTGCCTGGGCCTGGGCTTTTGGTCTCGATGGCAGCGTGTATAAGGAATATCGATTTAATGCGCTGCCCGTCAGGTGTGTGGCAGCTGGGCCGTGAGCGGGCAATGGCGTTGAGGATCAGGAACAAAAACTGTTCGCCTCTGTGTGTTGCTACATCTTACAAATATCCAGATTTGCTTTTCCGGCGTTTTCTCGGTCAGCGGAGCAACCACTTTGCGGGAAAATCGGCCGCAAAAGAAAGGGCTAGACAGTTTCGGTGCTGTCAGCTATCTCACTAGAATCTCAGTTGTTTCTCATTCAACCGTCATCATGCGGAGAGATGTCCGAGTGGTTGAAGGAGCACGCCTGGAAATCTGTCGGCTGCTCTTCTGAAATCCAATACAAATCATAAAAACCAATAAAATCAGAGGCCGGCTAGCTCGCATTCGTGGTTGTTCAAGGTCTTTTTAGACCATTTTTGGACAACGTGTTCCCCAAACGTTCCCCAGCATATGTTGGATAAGTCAACATGTTATGGTAGCATTCAAATAGGAGATCAGGATGAAGCCGGTCGATATTCCCAAAGCACTTTCGTTGCTCGACCAGGAGCTAGCGAAGAAGAAAGTCCAAGCGGAGCTGACGATCTGCGGCGGCGCAGCGCTGATTCTAATGGGTGTGGTTTCGCGCGGTACGAGCGATGTCGATGTGGTCGCAAAGAAGATCCCTGATGCGGTATTGGCTGCCGCAAAAGTCGTCGCCAAGAAGCTCAAGTGCCGTGAGGATTGGCTTAACAATAGGGTGAACCCAATTATCGAGCGCCTGCCGGTGAATTGGGAAGATCACCTAGTAACGCTTTTCACCGGCAAGGCAGTCACAGTTAAGTCAATCTCCCGGCAAGACCTAATTTGTGCGAAACTTCACGCAGCTGTGGATCGGAAGGGTTTAGATTTTTCCGATGTAATCGATTTGAAGCCCACGGCTGCCGAAATCGAAGTCGCGCGGCAGTACTGCCTGAAGCAGGCTCAGACTGAGACATATGAAGTTTGGGTGAACGGTTACGTCAACCTTCTCAAGAAAGATCTGGGGGTTGCATGACTCGCCCCGGTCGACTTCCCAGCAAAGTATATGAAGACCTGCTGCCGAGGTGGCGATCTCTGGGGATCATGTTTGCTCAGGAGTTTGATAAGTACACCGATCCTGAGAAGACGATTCTCGATTCCCTAACTGTGATCCTCTCGGACGCCAAGATGCTGTACCTGATCGCAAATTGGCTCAAGACCTACGGCGATCTTATCCATGTCGAGCGCTTGGTTTCATTAGCGAAGACCGCACCGCTCTCTTACGACGAACTGATGGCGCTAGGAGGGTTGGCGCAGTACGCGAGTGATGCTGGATTTAGGATCGATCCCGTTTTGCGGTATGTGAAAAGCAACTTTAAGAAGGGCCGGGCTGTCGAGACTTCCGAGCACATTGCTCTGCCCGTGCGAATGGGCCAATCGCCGCCCGAGGCCGCGTTCTACCGTTTTGGGCTGGTTGTTCCAAAGATAATCGAGCAGTCCTTGAAGATCTCTGATCTCAAACTCATTACAGAGACGAACGTATGGGTCAAAAACCGGATATTCTTTGGGTGCAATTGGCGGGCAGACATTTTCACGGTGCTTAACCGTAAGCGGAAGGATCGAGCTTCCACGTACCGCTTGGCTAAAGATTTAGGCTGCAGCAACGAAACGGCGCTGAGGATTCGGAAGAATTTCGAGCTTTTAGAAAGCGCCTGAGTACTTGACGGATCGTGTGTGTGCTTACTAATTTTAGTAATATGGGCCGACACGGCGATCTCTAAAACATTTGCCCAAGGACAGCACAGCCGGGAGCATCATCCGGGCGTTTCGGAAAAGTTTTCGCGTCACTTTGAAAGAGCTCTCGAAGTTGACCGGGATTCCCGAATCCAACCTCAGTGCCATTAAAAAGGACAAGCTACAGATCGAAGTGAACCGCGCGACCCTGATCGGAGCAGCGCTTGCGATTGTGCCTGAATCACTCTTTTCCCGAATGGTAAGAGCAGTACGAGAAGGAAACCGAACGCGTCCGGAAGGCGGCGGAAAAGCTGTTTGCGGCGAAGAAAGGCAGCACAGGGATCCTTTGAAGACTAGGCGACTAGGCGGTGTAGTCTTATGCTTAAGGAACATTCGACAACCACGTTCATTAACTCGACAGACACGTTGATAAACTGAGGTAATTGAGTGTTCGCGCTAAAAATAGGCCTTATTGTTTACTAAGTTAAAAGCCGATTAATCAGGTTTCCTTTTGCGGCTTTGGTGGATAGAATTTAAGATTCGGGGAATTTTCTTATGAAATATCCGTTTAGCTTATTGGCCAGTTTGGTGTTTTGCGGGGTCGGTGTTTGGAGCTCCGCGATGGCCGCCCAGTCGTTATCTGAGTATGTGCAGAAGCTAAAGTCAGAGAGCTGTTCTGACCGGCTTTATAGGACAACTAAACTTAGCGCAGAGTCGATAGCTCAACAATGTAAGGACGCCGATGCCAAACTTGCCAAGCAGACTGCCTACAATGAAAAGCTGGATGCCTGTCGAAACGAATATATGAGGACTACGAAAATTTCCTCTCGGCAAATTGATGAGCTTTGTAAGAATAGTTTGCGCCCGCAGAAATCTAAGAAAACGAAAGCCGAGCCTAAGAAGGCTGCCAGTAGACGAGCGGAATGTATTCCATCCGACGATGAGAATTATATGTCGTGTAACGGTGTACTGTATAAGAGGGATATACAGGGAGCAGTGATCGACGCGTTGAGCAAAACTCTTACGGAAACAGTTTACCAAGACGATCACGGCGCGAAGCCAGCGGGAGACGGAGCAGCTGCAGCTCCCGCGCGCTCCGAATAACCGGGTGAGCTGATATTCGTTATGGAAAAGGGTGTGCAGGGAAAGAAAGTTCGATCACTCAGAAGCCGGGCATTTTTAAGGGCCAGGTGACCGTTCGTGATTACCTTCCGGTCACTATCATCATCGATCACGATGTTATGGACGGAGCCCCCGTTGTGGATCTGTTAGAAAAAGGGCACCTTCTGAATCCAAAGAATAATGATGGTCACGGGTAGGCGATTTTCGGGGCAGGCGGTATTACTGATGCCTCCGGTATAATCTGTTACCTATGTCTTCGGAATGAACCAACCGAAACAGCGCTATTCCCAATCCGTTAAGATCCACGATGGGCGTGACCTGTCGTAAGTGAATTGCCGACGATAATCGATGATCGTGCTGCCTTGAACCTCTCCTATGGTGCCCGATTTTCTGAATGCAAAAAGTAGCTTCTCGAGCTTGACTGCGGCATCTTCTCTGCTGTCCTTTCTTAGAGCTGCAACCATGTCAGAAAGTATCGGGCGGCTATACTTACTTTTCATTAAACTTTGGACGAACGATTGACTGGATTCTGTGCCCTCAACTAATTCAACGATCGTGAATTCATCCTCACTTTTGAAAATCTTTATGTGCTCAACTCCTGCAATATTGGGAGCGCTCCGGGAATAGCTCTCAGTACCGATATTCCAAGTCAGCCGAGGTAGCGGCTCGGTATAAGGGATGCGAATGGCACGTCCTGGATGGTCTGCCAGCTCGAAGACATGAACTGAATTTCCCGCGCCTACAAATTTTCCCAAGCGGAAGCGATAACGACTAATTTCACCCATCTCATCTGGGATGGTGAAGGTAACGATATCTCCTTTTCTCAGGGAGCCTACTTTTTGAAAATAGACCTGCTTTAGGTTATTGAGTTTTTCCCGTTCTGGCGCGTCTAGGGCGCGTCGGCTAATGTCCAAGTATGGCGGAATTTGAGGTCCTCCCGTGAGATCAACTACTTGAGGGGGGCGCCCCTCTGGGACACTATTCTTGAAGCGGGCTACGACTGCATTATCCCTTTGAGCAGAATCAGTGGCCATTTGCTTTCTAACTTCTGGCGGCACTGTTTCGAGTGCGTGGCCAACAGGAGCGGGCGGTCGACGATCGGTCTCACCTTTTATGAGGAGTGTTCTTAGTTTCTTTGCGATGCAGCGTCGCGCGACTTGATGAGAGGTGCTAAATGCAGATGAGCCCCAAAGAAGAGGTATAAAGGTCAGGACCAAAATGCGCCTAGGTATTCGGAACATCTATGGAACTTGTCGGTATTCCTGCACTTAAATATTAGTCAGGCGCGTCAGAGTATAGATCTTATGCCCCCGTTCTTGGGGTAGAGTCGCAGCACACACGTACCCCACGTAATGGGAAAGAGCCGGTTTGCCCCCATTCCACTGAGGATTTATTCGATCTGAAATCATGCGAATGAGGAAGAAAAACCTGCTCGGAGAACCCCAGTGGTCCCTTCTGCAACGTAATGGCGGAGAGAGAGGGATTCGAACCCTCGATACGCATTTCTACGTATACACGCTTTCCAGGCGTGCTCCTTCAACCACTCGGACATCTCTCCGCATACAAGGGTTGAATAAGGAATCAACTGAGATTCCAGTTAATTAGCTGACAGCCCGGGAACTGTCTAGCTCTTTCTTTTGAGCCGAATTTTCCCGCAATGTGTCCAGAAAATGGGTACACGATCCGCCCGATCACGAAGTACGCCGCAAGTTACTTCGTCTCAAAAGCTACTTCCGTCCGAAGGTCATCCCGAGAAAGTATGTGTCCGCGCGCGTCGTGATGCCGGCAGGAAGTGATCCCGCATCGTCGCTCGAGCCATAGAAGCGCCTGAATTCCGCTTTCAAGCCGATGCCGGCATGGGTGCCGGGTGGTCGAAAAACAAGATTGATGCCTGCTTTCGCCGCGAGTCCGGAATAGCTGGGATTCACTCCGCCGTTGAGCTTGTAGCTTCCTTTCTCTCCACCAACGTAGAACTCCAACGGGAGAACGGGAAGAGAGATTCCGACGTTTAAGCCGAGCGGACTGAAGTAAGAGGCGTCGCGCGCCTTGGGGTTTGCGCTATAGGCCGAGGCGAGCCAGCTCGCGTTGTACTCGACGAATAAAAGTGAAACATCGATTCCCAACTGAAGCTGCGCCGCGCCCGACATCTTCGTTGTGATATCCACGTTGCGCAACCCGTCCGACTGCTCGAATTTGCTGATCCAGGGGCCCAGATTCGCGAACAGCCGTGCGCTGACCGGAGCGCTGGCCATGCAGGGCTGCGCGAAAACCCCACTCAGTCCACCCAGGCCCATGATGAAGAAAAGCACGAGAGTGCTAAGGTGTGTCGATGACAATGTCCACTCCTTCCTTTACTTCCCAGTTGTTTTCGCCGTTTGTAGAGGAAGGCGAGGAAGGCACGAGCACGTTCACGAAGGCAACATCGCCGGTCGAACTCTGGTCATAGCGGCCCGCGTACTCGGTGCCTTCCAGAGTGGTGCTGCGGTTGATGTCTTCGTAAGCGCGGACTTGAACATTGACGTCGTTATCGACGCAGAGGCTGTAAGGAACCGAAACGAGGCCGTGAATATTGGGATTCGAGGTGCTGCGACCAGAAACTGTCGCGAACGAGTCCCGGGACCATTCAACGACCAGTGGAGCATCAGTCAGAACGGGAATGTTCGCCGCGAAGGTGATTCTGCCCTTGAGATTGTCACCGTGGAGCACACAAGACGTCGATTTGCCACATCCAGAAACGAGCACCATCATGGCGAAACCCAAGACAAGCGTCACGCGTGAGTGCCAGGCAAGATTCGAATTCATACGTTAAAACCCGAGGCCCAGCAAAAAATTAATGTGGTTTGCGGCCCGCGCGAAACCGTCATAGTTCTTGATGCCCAATCCGAAGAGAACTGCGCCCGATTTCATTCCTATTCCGAAGCATTTATAGGAATAACTGGTCCCGTGATAACTGTAGAGGATATCCTTTCCGTCGACGACCATCCCCGAGCTAATCGTGGAATTACCCGTTCCGAGTTCTATGAACATGTCATCAAAGTAAGAGGTGAGTGAAACCCCGGCATCGTTCATCGTGACATAGACCCGGCTTGTGGCGCTCTGGGCTTTGCTCGAATAATTGGCGGACCATGAATTCGTCCACAGCGTCGGACCGGCCGTGACCTTCATGTCGCCCAGGCGAAAGCCGATTCCAAAAGAACCGCCGATTCCAATTCCGATCTTGGAATCGCCTGACATTCCGACCTTAGACCAGTTCTGAAGAGCAAGAAAGATTTGTCCTCCGAAGGCGAGGCCGTCCCGATTTTCCGCTGTTTGCGCGGGAGCTGGAGGCGCGCCCGCCGCAGGGGGCGCGCTCGTTGGCAGTGTTACCGTCCCGGGTTCGCTCGGTGCAACTGGCGTGGCGGGTACGGCGGTTTCTGCAGGAGACGCAGTTGAGGCAACGGGAGCCGCTGGAGCAGGTGCTGCTGCGGCCGGGGCCGGATCTGCCGCAACTGTTGCGGGTGACACGGAAGCTGGTGTTGCCGGAGTTTCCGTTCCTTCTGCTTGTACTGTCGGATGAGCACAAGAACTCAGGATCCCGACGGAAACAGCGCAAAGAAAGACGGTTCTAAGATGTTGCATAAAATTCGTCTCCGTCTCAGATTGTCGGTGATTCAGATTAAAAATGCAATTTTGGTACAGCAATTCGCAACCGGCTTAGGCCGGCCGTCAAAAAGTTATCAGCTATGAATTGCTCCGCCTGGAACGATGGCTCACTTCTGTGTTCGCTAGGGCCTGATCCTTTTGATCGCCGGACCGATACAGGTCTGTGCGGGAATCGTGATTTTCACGACATCTTTCCTGGGGATATACCCTTTGGGAAATTTCAGCTTCAATGCGCCGAAGAGAAAATTTCGGAGTTCAAGGGGAACTCCCAGGCCAATCGAATGCGCGGTGAAGCGACCAGGTAAGGTCATTGCCAAAACGATCTTTTCAGTCGCGACGACGTTACCACCGTCGGGCAGCAGGGCCTTGCCGAACTCGTTCATGAAGGACTTCCCAATGGCCTCGCCGGTTTTTGAATCGGCGGACGCGACGGCGCAGGACGAAAGCCGTAGTTCGGCTCCCGGTGCTGCGATCCGGAGTTTCAAGTCCCGAAGAGGTGAAAGTGCCGCCTGATCCACCATGACGGGGGTGTCGCCCCTGAAGGCGATTTTTCCGGCCTTTCCGTGGACGTAAAATTCGATCCGATCAAATTGATTCGCCTGCGGAAGTTCGCGGAGCTTGCGAAGGAGGTCGTCATATTGACTCGCCTGGAGCTCGGTCACCTCGCTCCCGAGAAGCCGCTGCTTTCTGACGAATTCGTTGACATCGAGGTGAAACATCTCCTCGTCTTCCGGAAATGAGTTGATCACCAGAACCCGCTTGGGAACCGGCTTGAGAATCGCGTCAGTCTTTTTCTGAAAAGTGTCAGCACCCATGAAAAAATAAGCGCGATTCAGCGTGTACGCGCCGCCCGCGATGGCAACGTATCCGATGGCATGTTCCCGCCCGACTCTTGGATTCTTGTCCTTGCTGAAGCCGATTCTGATTGCTTCCTTTTCGGCATAAAGCGGGAAGAAGACCGCCTTCGCTGTATTCGAAACAGCCTTGACCGGCTGTTTCTCGGCTGCCGAGAGCGAAGCTGATCCGGCGAGAAACATGACGAGAAGGGTAACAGGGATCTTCACCTCTCCAGTTTAGCACTGCTGGCGCCTTATGACGCGATTTTTGAGTGGACTTCGAAGGACCTTACCCGCGCAAAAAGAGCAGCGTCGAAACGAGAAGCAGCGATAAGACCACCAGGGTTCCGACCGTTCCCCAGCCGATCACGTTCGTTGTCCGGGCGTTCGTGTACTGGCCCATGATTTCCTTGTTATTTACCAGCACCATCATCGAAATCAAAACCACGGGCAGGAGGAGCCCGTTGATGATCTGAGTCCAAAGGGTGATCGTGACGAGCGGTGCGTTGGGGATCAGGATAATTCCAACCGATATAACGAGGATCGTCGTATAAAGCTTATAAAATTGAGGAGCTTCTTCAGGCGTTTTGTCGATCCCCGCTTCGAAACCGAAAGCCTCGCAAACATAGAAAGCGGTCGCGAGGGGAAGAATGGTCGCCGAGAAAATCGAGGCTATCAAAAGGCCGAAGGCGAAAACGTGCGAAGCAAAAGCGCCGGCGAGGGGCTTGAGCGCGAGGGCGGCATCGCGCGCCTCCTCGATGCGAATGCCGGCGGGATAAAGCATCGATCCGCAGGCGACGATGATGAAGAATGCGACGACCACGGTGGCAATGCAGCCGATCAGGACGTCGAGCACGGTATACCGGTACTTTTCGACGCTCAGGCCTTTTTCGATCACCGCGGACTGCATGTAGAACTGCATCCAAGGCGCGATCGTTGTTCCGATGATTCCGATCACGATCTGGAGGTAGCCGGAATTATATTGGATTTCGGGACGGACCAGCGCATGCCCGATCTCTCCCCAATTCGGTTTCGCGAGAATCGCTGAAACCACGTAGGAGAGCAGAAACACGCTGAAAATAAGAAAGATCTTTTCAGCGTTCTTGTAATTGCTTTTCACCACGAGAATCCAGACCAGTACCGCAGAAATCGGGACGGAGACGTATTTGCTGATTCCAAAAATTTCCATCGCGCCGGCGACGCCCGCGAATTCCGTGGTCGTGTTGCCGATATCGGCGAAGAGTAGTCCCATGAAGATGAAAAAGGTCACCTTGACGCCGAAGTTCTCACGAATCAGGTCAGCCAGCCCCTTTCCAGTCACGATACCCATCCGGGCGTTCATTTCCTGGATAACGAAAAGAACGATAAAGGCAGGGAAAAGCGTCCAGAGCAGATTGTAGCCGTACAGCGCGCCCGCGACCGAGTAGGTCGTGATCCCGCCGGCGTCGTTGTCGACACTTCCCGTGATGATCCCGGGCCCAAGAATGGCGAGAAAAATCGAAAGGCGCTTCAGATTTTTTCTGAAGCCGGAGCGGCTCGTGAGCAATCTCACAGAGTCACCCGCTTGTTCTTGAAGATTTCATGGATGATGTCATCAATGACGATGCTCCCGAGGAGGATCTTGTCGTCACTGACGACGGGAATCGAAAGAAGCGTGTACTTCGAGATCAGGCGAGTGAGTGAGCTGACGTGATCGGTGTCAAGAATGCGGATCGGCTTCTTCATGATGCTCGAGAGCTGGGCTGAAGGCTCGGCGAGAATCAGGTCGCGAAGGGTCACTTCGCCGATCAGATGTTTGAGCTTGTCGGTGACGTAGATGGAGTAGATCGAATCGGCTTCCGGCTTTTGTTTGCGGATTTCTGAGATCACGGTGGCTACGTTCGTATCCCCGGTGAACGAGAAGAAGTCGGTGCTCATCAGGCTGCCCGCGGTGTCTTCCTCGTATTCCATGAGCTCGCGAACTTCGTTCGAGGTGGTTTTGTCCATTTCCTGGAGAAGTTCTTCGGCTTTTTCTTCTTTCAGGTCGCCAAGGATATCGGCGACTTCGTCGGACGGCATTTTTTCGAGAACGTCGGCGACCTTTTCGACCGGAAGGTCCTCAACCAGGCTGACCTTGGCTTCGTCTTCCATTTCCTCGAGCACATCAGCCGCTTTTTCGTAGTCGAGGGAGTTGAAAATGGCCGCGCGGGTCTTCGCGTCGAGGTCCTCGATGATGTCGGAGAGATCGGAAGGGTGAAAGGTGTGCAGCTTCGACTGGGTGACCGAAAGTTTGATGTTCCGGGACCTTTGAGTGAGGAGTTCGATGTTACTCCAGACGATCAGCCGGCTCGGAATCGAGAAGTGAAACCATTCGAGAATCGACGTCACGAATTCAACAACCCCGAGTCTCCGCAGCAGGCCGCTCAGGCCGACGTCAACGGCGACCGGAAACGCCCCGGAGGCCAAAAATGCGAGTCTAACATCGTTGACGCGCACGACTTTCTTGTCATCCACATCGACGATCTGCTGATCGAGAATGTCCCGGTTCAGGCGGATCGCGTTCGTCGGAGGGGCGATCTCTTTCTCCTGCTTACAGATCAGCTGATATTTGTGTTCTTCTTCGGCAATAATGAAGTAGTCCCAATTCAGGGTCTTCAGTGATCCGTCCTTGGTTTTGATAATACAGGCGATCACCCGCGGACGCTCATCAGCCAGGGCGATGAGATCTTTCAAGATACCGAGGCGTTGCCCGCCTTGCGTGAGAACGGGGGATCTGAGCAGATTGCTGAAATAGATCGAGCTAAAGCTTCTGGTTAATGTGGAAGTCGGCATAGGATCCCCGGTCGTAACGGTCCTAACTACTCTCCTAGATCGGGATGTCAAGCTGGAATGTTGAGTAAAAAAGAGAACTTCCGATGATTATGGTTCAGGTGATTGGCGAAGCAAAAATTCAGTAAGCGGTGTCGCTCTGACCAGGAAGACTTGGTGCCAGCCTGAGCCCGGGGGCACGCTCGATCAGCTATGGTGATCGGGGCAGAAGATTCAAGGTGTCTTTAACCCATCGGATCTACGGATAATTCTCGAAGGACGTTCTCGAGAGCGCCAGAACGATGGCTGGTCCAGGCCTTGCTCAGTGGAACGCGTTCCGCTTTTTGAGCGGGAACAATTGAAAGGGGGAGCACTGTGGAGCTCTTCAAATGGATTGGGTTGGCACTCGCTTTCGTTTTGTGGAGCTTCACGGTTGCTTCAAGCTGGGCCGAGGACGCCCCGGACTCCTCTCAAATTTTTGTAAGAAACATCCGAGCTCAGGGTACAGGTTGCCAGCCCGGATCGGTTTCAACGGCGATCTCGCCTGACGCAAAAGTCTTCTCCCTCCTTTTTGACCGGTACGAGATCAGGGCAGGTGGCTCTGATCCTAAAGTGGACAAGAAGACTTGCGAAATCGACGTTGAGTTCTCGGTTCCGAGCGGGTGGTCCTTTACTCTTTCCAGTGCTGACTATCGCGGCTTCGCTGATGTTCAGGCGGGCGCGACGGCTTTTCATGAGGTCCTGTACACGTTCGACAAATTTCAGAATTACGCCGGAACCGGAGTTGCGCCTGGCTTTTCGTCTTCGAATTCCAAGGGGTTCGTACCCAGGCCGCCAGTCGGCCGGACGGGGACTTTTTCTTTCAGTGCGAGAGAATTCAGGGGCCCTCTCAGCCAGGAGTATTCGATTCACAACGAGTTGCCGGTTCAGAAGCTGGCCTGGTCGCCTTGCGATTCATCCGCCACGAAAACCCTTCGGATCAGTACCGCGCTTCTGGCGCGGGTTCTCAGCGCCAAGTCTTCGGCTCGCGCAATGCTGAGTCTCGATTCCGTGGATGGGGCGCTCAATCAAAGCTTCGGCTTTCAGTGGCGCCGTTGCAGCGTGAGCGCCCCCGCTCCTGGTCCGGTTCCTCCGGCTGCCCCGGCCCAGGCGGTGCTTGTTTACCGATTCTTTAACGGAAGGGATAACCTCCTTACGACTGATCAGAACGAGGGGAATCGCCTCGGGTACAGGAACCAAGGGACGATGTTCCAGGTTTTCACTTCGGCTATTTCGTCGAATTCGGTTCCGCTCTACCGCTGCATCGATTCAAGCGTGAACGGACGTTTTCTCTCCCGAAGCGCTGATTGCGAGGGCTCGCGTTTTGACGGGGTCCTTGGCTACATTTCCTCGGTGCCGAGTTCGGGTCTGGTTCCGATTGCGCGATATACGAGTACTTCGGGTCGCGCCGATCGCCTCACGATTCCCGCTCCTGTTCCGGGTGATCGGGGGAGATATCGTTATGAAGGGGTCCAGGGATACACGCTTCCGCCCACGGCCCCAAGATAGTTTTCGGAACTTTCGCCAGAAACAAGGCGATTAAACCGGGGGAGGGATGATTCATGAGATTGGTAAATTGTTTCTTGGTGGTGGCGGCCGGGTTCTCGGCTGCGCAGGGATTTGCCGGGCAGGGACTCATATTGGGTCATCCTACGTACGGAGGGACGGGGTGTCCGCGCGGTTCCGCTTCTGTGACCTTGAGCCCTGATCAGCAGGCACTCAGCATTCTTTTCGATCAATTCACGCTCGAGGCGGGCGGGATGTCCGGCAAGCGTATCGACCGCAAGGCGTGCAATATCGCGATCCCGGTTCAAGTTCCGCAGGGGTTCAGTGTTTCGGTCATAGAGGTTGATTATCGCGGTTTCTACTCCTTGCCCCGCGCAGCATTTTCACAGTTCAACGTCGAATACTTTTTCGCGGGTGGCCGAGGGCCGAGTTTCAGTAAACGGTTTTTCGGACCCGCGAGTCAGGATTTTACGATTGATCACGCGCTGAGCGCGGTCGCGACCGTTTGGTCGCCATGCGGCGCGAGCGTGATCCTGCGCACCAACGCGAGCATGTTTGTCCAAACGAATTCAAGAGGA
>DATDSK010000292.1:0-2863 GCA_035291325.1 Bdellovibrionota bacterium
CGTCGAGTGTTTGTCCACCTTTGGGCCGGTGATGTGGGATAGGTCGTAGCGTTCGCCGCTGTTGAGCATCGCCTCCGTCAGATAGACCGTCTCCTGAAGGGACATTCCTTTGAAATAAACGGCCATCAAAAAGGCAGTGGCCTGGTACTCCGCCGTTTCTCCGCTCAGAAGGCCGCACACGAAATTTCCGATTTCTTCGCGGGTGAGTTCCTTGCCGTCTCTCTTCTTTTCGATTGTCCAAACGGGATTCGTCATTTTTTTTACACCTGAATAATGAACTTCATGGTTTCAAGTTTTGGCCAGCAATTCACCCAGGAACGACTGCCCGGCAAGCGCGAAGCCGGGTGTCCGTTTGCCGAGCAAAGCTTCCGTGACGGTCGCACCGAGATCGGCGAAGGTGCCGCGAATTCCGATGTCGAGCGGCCGTGTCGATTTCTGCGCCGGAGAATGGGCGAGGAGGAGGGCGTACTCGCGGGTGTGATCCGTTCCATGGAAAGTCGGATCGTTCCCGTGGTCCGAGGTCAGAATAACGAGGTCCTTGGGGCCGAGTTGCGATTTCAGGGCTGAGAGGCCCCTGTCAAATTCCTCGAGAGACTTCCCGAAGCCCTCCACGTCGCGCCGGTGGCCGAACAGCATGTCGAAATCGATGAGATTGGCAAAGATGAGGCCGTCCTTTTTTGTTTTCGCGAGTTCCAGCATCACGCGGATGCTGTCGGCGTTGCCCTTTGTGTCGATATTGTTCGCGATCCCCTGGCCCGCGTAGATTGCCGAAATTTTCCCGATTCCGAGCGTGTCGATGCCGGCGTCCTGCAGGACATTCAGATACGTCGGGCACGGCGGTAATTGGGAATAGTCCTTGCGATTATAAGTCCGTTTAAAGGGCTGTCCCTGATCCGGGTTCCCGATGAAGGGCCGGGCGATCACGCGGCCGATCTGCAGCTCGTCGCAGATTTTTCGGGCTGATTTACAGATGGAATAGAGTCGCTCCAACCCGAAGACCTCTTCGTGAGCCGCAACCTGCCAAACACTGTCGGCGCTCGTATACAGGATCGGCTTCCCGGTCTTCAGGTGCTCCCGGCCCAATTCGTCGATGATTTCAGTTCCGCTCGCGGCTTTGTTGCCGAGCACGCCCGGCAGCTGGTTTTCGCGAATCCACTGTTCCACGACATCCCGGGGAAAACCTTCCGGAAAGGTGACGAAAGGCTTCGCCACGATCAAGCCCGCCATTTCCCAGTGACCCGAGGAGGTGTCTTTTCCGCGCGACTGTTCGAGAAGCTTTCCGAAGGCCCCGGTTCCATTTTGCGAAGGTTCGAGTCCTTCCATGAGGGTGATGGATCCAAGCCCCCAAGATTCCATGGTTGGGAGTCTCATAGTTCTGCCGGTTTTCGCTTTGAACGCGCGAGACAGATTTCCGAGAGTATTTGCCCCGTGATCGCCGTAAAGTTGGGCATCGGGAAGTTCGCCAGCGCCGACCCCGTCGAGTACGATCAGGAATACCCGGTTGAAATCACCCTTTGGAGCGGAATCGCCGTTGTTCATGAGAAGTCTCTCCTTTTTCACTAGGCACGTGGCACCAGGAAACTCAGAAGATGGGCGGATCGGGGTCAATACGTGCCGGCTTTGTCGGCCTTTTTTGGAGAGCTCGTTCCCGTTTTGCTCTCTCCTCCGGTTTGAGTCACGATCGCGACACTCGCCGAAGCTCCGATCCGAGAAGCACCCGCAGCGAGCATTTTAACCGCGTCGTCGTGGGTTCGGATCCCTCCTGAGGCTTTCACGCCCATTTCAGGGCCGACTATCCGACGCATCAGTCCGATATCTTCGACAGTCGCTCCACCTGATCCGAAACCGGTGGAGGTCTTTACAAACGCCGCGCCAGCCGCCTTGGAGAGCGCGCATCCGATGATTTTCTGGTCCTCGCTGAGGCTCGAAGTTTCGAGAATCACTTTTACGGGGTATGGATGCGAAGCCAGAACGACCTGCCTGATGTCCTCGAACACCAGGTCATAAGCCCGGCTTTTCAGTGCCCCGATATTGATGACCATATCGATTTCCCTGGCGCCGGCGCGAACGGCTTCTTGTGCTTCGTAGGCTTTGCTGCCGGTTGAGGCGGCTCCGAGAGGGAAGCCGACGACCGCGATGGGCAAGGTCGAACAACCGTTGAGCAGTTCGGCCGCGAGGCGCACGTTGGTTGAGTTCACGCAAACTGTTGCAAATTGGTGCGTTCGCGCCTCGGCACAAATGCGTTCTATTTCCTCGCGTGTGGCGTCGGGTTTAAGCAGGGTGTGATCGATTTTTGCCGCGAGTGAATCAGGGTTCTGCTTGGAACTTTCCTTCGGTTGGTCGGCACGGATGGCGGATCCAGAACTGGGAGCCGGCGGAATAGCGACTGGCACACCCAACCGTATCAAGCGCTCGCGGACAGCTTCAGAGATCTGCCCGACGAGCTCATCCAAGGGGAGTGGCCAGCCTGAAGGCCGTGAATTCAAAGGATTTGAATCAGATTTCGAAGGCCCGCTCTGGACTTGAAACACCATGTCACACCTTCCTAGAGACCGTATAGGGGACTCATTTAGTTCCTACTTTTTACTTGAAGTGTCAAGTCGGATTCGTTACCTCTAGATAAGAAAGGTGAGCGCATTTGCGCTCTTACTGAACTTATTGTTGGCAATTTTGTGAAATCGAGGAAAGACAATTCCTCACGCCTCACAAGTTTCAAAACTGCAGGTGAGGCTATTTTACCCGTCTTGGGTTTACTGGGAGCATTGCTTTCGGCGCCGCATACGGCGAGCGCCAATTCGGGAACAACATTTTTGGAAACCATCGGCATCAGCATTGCCGTGGGTACGGTTTTGGGAGCATCAAC
>DATDSK010000293.1:0-4562 GCA_035291325.1 Bdellovibrionota bacterium
AATCGTCGGGGCGTGGAATGAATTCACGCAACTCTACTTGAACCCGAACTCCGCGCTCGAACAGAAGACCAAAGACCTCATCGGCATGGCGGTCGCCGCCCAAGCCCCATGTAACTATTGTACATACATGGTTCGTGAACTGGCGCCGCTCGATTCAGTCAGCGAAGAAGAACTGAAGGAAGCCGTCAGCATGGCCGCGATCACGCGACACTGGAGCAGTGTGCTCAACGGACTTCAGCCGGATGAACTCACTTTCCGTCTCGAGGTGGACGATATCATGGCCCACGTGAAACGGGATCTTGAGAGCAGCGCCCCCTTTCAACCAGGAGCCGAAGCAAGAACTCCATTTTTCGCCTCTTCCGAAGAGGCTTACCGCGATATCCAGAAAACGTTCGGGACGATTCCGGATTTTTTCCGGCGCTTTCCTTACTCGGCCGTTGCCGGTGCCTGGATGGAAATGAAATACGTACAACTGAACCCGAGCACGGCGATCCCGCCTAAGATCAAAGAACTGATCGGGCTCGCGGTCGCCTCTCAGATTCCCTGCAGGTATTGCGTTTATTTTCACATTCAGGCAGCCCGTCTGTACGGCGCGAGTGAAGCGGAAATCCAGGAAACTCTCGCGGTCGCTGCGATCAGCCGGCATTGGAGCGTCGTCTGGACCGGCGCGCGAATCGACCACAAACTCTTTCAGCGTGAAGTCCGGCAGCTCGTCGTGAACATGCAAAATCAGAGGGCCGCCTAAAAAGAGCGGGCCCGATCCTCCTCAGGGATCGGGCCCGCTCGGTTTTTACTACTCCGTTTTGCCTCTACATCCCGCCGTCTTTTTACCGCCTATAGCAGGACACAGGCGCTCCCGTACAAATCCTCGCGTTATTGACCGAATAGATGCAGGCGTTGCGGGCATTCGCGATCGCCTGATCCCGGTTGACTCCTGTTCCAGTGAATGAGCCGTAAGCAGTTGCAAGCGTGCACTGAAAACTTCCATAGCCGGGAGGCATCGGCGCCGGGACCGGGCGAGGCGTCGGCCTGGGAGGATACGGACTCGGATGAGTGCTCCCGCGGCATTGTCCTGAGCGCTCGAAGTTGTTCATCGCGCGTTCAGCCGAACAGTAGTCCGTGTACTCACCCAGAGTCACCCCAAAGTAATCCTTCACCCGGTAAATCGTCCTGCCCCAATAATCGCTGGAACTATCGATCGTGCAGCTCCCATAGCCAGGAGCTGGCGCGGGCGGATAGGTGGGATACGGCGTGGGATAAGGATCCGGCGCGGGAACCGGGATACCGCCGCCCGAGCCGCAGCGTTTCCACTGGAGTTGAAATACAACTGCCGCCTGCACGTCAGCGCTATCGACCGTCGCCATTGCTTGCTCATTCCGATAGTTCGTCTGGACGAACAGGCCCGTATTGGCCCTGAGATTCACATCAGCTCCGCACGACGACCAGACCACCGCTTCAGCGCGAAGCTGATTATTGATCAGAAAGTCATCAGTCGTGGGACCGAAGAAGTCCCTCGAAAAAGCGGGCCCTTGCGTCCCTGCGAAGAAATATTCGACGCTGAACCGGGACTGTGCCCCGGCAGGGAGACTATTGAACCCGCGATAATCGATTTGAATGATCGATACGCTGTATCCCTGCGGAATCGTAACGGGGATCGCGACATTGCACGACTTACGATCAACTTGTTTGCCGCTCATTCCACCCGCTTCGACCTGGTAAGCATCAAAGAGAATACTCAAGCTCTGAGCATCGGGACTCAGGGTGGTGGAGGCAGTTCCCGCAGGACAGCCGGAACCACCGTAACTGGGCTGACCCATTCTAATTCCGTCCGGGCCCGCGAAGCCCTGCGCCCAAGCGGAGCTCCCCGCAAGAACGACAATGATTGGGATCATTCGATACGCTTTCATTTTCTTTCCTCCCCTTCTATTACGAGTTTCAAACGAAACTCCCGTACACTCTGTTTGCTTACTCCGATTGGCATGGCACCAAATCAAAGAACACGATCACTTCATCCACTCGAGCCGAAGAAGCCCGCGCAACCAGTTCCGAATTCGCCTTGACGAAAGCCGACGAGTTCAGCCGGAAGATGCCGGTTGCGCCACACTCGAGAGACGCAACTTCCGTTTGCACCAACTGAACAGGCCCGCTGAAATTCTCGCGTAGATCCTTTTCGAGACGCTGACTGGCGCCACCGGCGAAGAACGCTTCAAAGCCGAGTCTTCCCCCGGCGCTCTCGCCGAAATCCTGCGCTCCGGACAAAATGATCCGGCTGACGACGAGTCTCTTGTCAGGGGCTCCATCGAGAACGGGAATCGCGACACTGCAATTCTTTCGATCAAGGTTCCGCGACTGATCGATCACTGCCGTGAAATGGTTGAATCGCACGCGAACGGTCAACTGATCGAAAGCCACTTCGCTCAGGAGAAAACCTTCCGGACATCCGGTCCCTCCCGCGGTGATTTCACCCAGCTTGATTTCCGGAACCGCCGACGCAGGCGGTGGAATCGGAACTGGAGCGGGAACCGGGGCTGCGGTCGGCACGGGTTCGGGTGTCGGCTTGGCTTTTCCAAGAGCGAAACTCTCAGTTCCGAAAACTCCCGAGAAGCCTCCGAAGATTACGGTCACTGCCAAGATGCGTTTCACTATAAGTTTCATTTTGTCCTCCATCCCAACTGCTGGACCAACTGCTGGCCGCCAATCAGCAATTCGGGTACCAGGCAGCGGCAAGCCGCCGTTTTGAGGTAAGTCGTTGTCAATATGGCGGAATATTGTGAAGGTCCCGTCCGCTCCGAGACGGGCAAGAAGACACCTCGGCATGAGAAGGGGCCAAAATGACCCATTGCTTGACTGTTTTAGTTCTTGTGGTACTTTCGCTCGGCTCGGGCGCAGCATGCGACCCAATCAATTGGAGACGCCATGAAAAAATCTCTCTTCGTTCTCGTCCTGACTCTCGCGATCTCAGCTTGTGGCAAACGGGAAGATAACGTTTTCGTATACGAGGGCCCCGGACACTATGATGAAAAAATAGGTGAGGCGAGATTTCCCGGCCAAGCGCGGCAAGTCGCCAGCCCATCACAAACCGAACTTACGCCGGAGGAGCGCGCCAATTATTGCGCGATTCTCGTCAATCCCGAGCCGAACGAAGCAATTCGTGAGGGCGTCCTCCAAGAACTCGCCGGGACCTGGAAGCGAGAGCGAAAAAATACCGATTTTCTTGGTATACCTTTTGGCGATACATTTCAGTTTAGTCCAGACCTGCAATATGCACAGCTCTCGGGCGCCTTATTTGAACCGGTAGAAGAAATCCACGCCAAGAGAATTTGCGTGAGCGCTCTTCTTGAACGAACAGATCAGTATACTGACTTCAGACTGATCGAGTTCCTGGCTGAAAACAACGAAGGCGCTGCTGTTATCGGCGTCAAATTCGCCAGACCTCAGCTGGGACACAATTACCCGGTACTCTGGATGACGGAGCGCCAATACTATCGCTACGGTCAGAACGAGCAGCCTCGCGATCCCGACGCCGCTTTCGAAACCAGCCACTCCGGCGAGGTCAGCGCAAGAATCTGGGTCTACCCGACCCGAACAAAATAAGTCTGCTCCGAATCATCGCGGCACAGCCGGGTGAGCCTGCCAAGCAGTACCTCATGGCAACCGCGCAATTCCGAGAATTCGACCCCGGCTTCGTCGAGAAGTCTCTTGCACTCCGCGAGAAACGCGAGCGCCAGGTGAAAATGCCGGGACTCTTCGCGAATCGTTTGGGGCTTGAGAGCCTCGGTAAAATGGTAAACCATGTTGTGAGAAGAGCGCTGGAGCGATTGAGTCAGCTCGGGCTCGAGCTGAAGCGATGAACACATCCGATCAAAATTGATGGCGAACTGATGGGTCAGATAATTCTTGTACATCCGTCCCTCCTTCGAGGTCTTCCTGACCTCTTCGAAACTGTGAGCAGAGCGCATGCCAGAGGCGGTTGGCGAGTGCTTATAAATCGTTGAGTGCATTCGAGCACTTCATGCGGCGCCTTATAATGCTTCCTCCGGACCGCTCCGCGCGACGAGAGACTCAGGGTTGAAGTGGCCCCGAAACCCTGTAGAAATTGACTCACGAACAGGGTGCGCTCTATGATCAGAGCACACATGAATCCTCTTCTCGTTGCAGCCGCACTCTTCGGTGTTTTAACCCTGCTCGGCAAACACTCAAACGCACAGCCACAACCGGGAGCACTCGGTCTGAGTGAAGCGGTCCGCTATGCCGTTGACCACTCACCCGTCCTGGATTCGGCGCGTCGTTCGGCGCGGATCGGGGAATTCGAATCGAGCAGTGCGCTCGCCCGACTTTTTCCAGCAGCTGACCTCAATTCAATCCACGGCATCCAGGGACAGAACCCAACTCTGACCGAAAACCCGTGGAACAGCCAGCTCACCTTGAGCATCACTGAAAATCTGTATGACAACGGCGAGAGCTGGACGAGGCGCAAAGTAGCCGATCTGAACAGACAGCTTTCGGCCCTTTCCCTCCTGAAAACAAGAGAGAGACTCTGCGCCGACATTGCCCACGAATTC